>JAYVNW010000421.1:0-1882 GCA_043758225.1 Candidatus Kuenenia sp.
GGGATGGTTTGCAATCGCTTCGCTAGAAGATCCTAACATCACAGCCGCACCAGCCGCCGCACTGCCAAGCAGGGCACTGGTGCCGCGGATAAATCCACGCCGTCCCAGAACGCTGTCGCGACGCGATTCTGATGTCGTCCCTGCACGTTCATCCTGTGGTGCTTTCAAATCCTGTTGTTCGGTCGAAATACTGAGTTCGGAATGCATGAAAAATCTCCTGTAGACCACGAAAAATTAGAAACCTGGAAACATCGTCAGATGAGCCGCTGAGTCCAGCAGCATCGTGACGCTCTACAGGTAAAACGGAGCAGTAGTTTATTTGTGACGCGCAAACATCTGATTTATTTGAAAAAATTATACGTCCGCCAGGGCATTCAATTCGCCTCACTGAAAACGCTGAGCCCTGAGATCCTCAGCAAAATTGCCTGTAACTCGCACTCACCAGCCCCGTTACGCAAATCGGAAGGCTAGTGGAGACACAGTGAGCCGGGATAAAACCGGTTTGGAATAGAGAATGAGAGTATCCTACGAAGAAAGTTTAGCCAACTGCTTCGGCGTTCAGCGGAGGGGCGGATCGGATGACCGGTCACGAGCCTTGTCCAGGTGCGGCAACAGCGTCAGCGGCCCGTTTTCCTCAGCTGCCCGACGCAGTGCGAGCATCGTCGGACTCGAATTGAGTTTCCACAGCGACACTTCTTACGCAGCCAAGGGCTTTTCCGGAACGACCTCAACCACCTGCACTGGCACCTCGACGCTGGGGCGATTCTTAAAGTGGCTCAGCAAACCAAACACCAACACGCATGCGGTGAAAATTGAGATGACAAAACCCATCGAGCGTGCATTCCATACCGAAGCCTTCGCAGGTGACAGATATGCCAGCGACGAGAATGAACTCAGGTGGCACTTGAAACTAATCCCGGGAAAAGAATAACAATCAATGACACTTGAAACTGTTTGCTCTGGCAGCTGTGCTGCCAACAAGCGGGGTTTGAAATCGCTCTTCATCAACACTTCCCAGCGCACAGGGGACTGAATGTTCATTAGCGACGGCCATGAGAGGCCACGAAATGTTCAAAGAACTTAACACCATGTATCATAAAATGGCAAATGAATCGTCGCCTTATCAGAACGACAAAATCCCGGGCTTCGGCGCGGGCTTTGCCTTTCAGAATTCCAGAACTGCTACACAGTGATTGCTTCCTCTCCTGCTGCTCTGGCTTCACGCGTCAGACTAAGATTGTCAATTCCCAATGATACCCAATAGCCAACACACAAATCCTCCGACATGGCTGCGTCTGTTCGTGGATGACATCCTGCGCGGCGTCATCGACGACGACAGCACGGCACTAATCGGCTGCCACTTCTTCCACAACGACGCGGCTGACGAATGGGAAGTGTCATTGTTTGCTTCCCCGACAGAAGTTTGTGGCGGTCCAGCTGACGGGTTGCAACTTCCCACCTTCCTGCAGATCGATATCACGGCAGTCGCTTCGGCGTTTGATTTTCCGCCAACAGTCTACTGGCAGGCGGAACAAATCTCACATGACGACCAACTTGGAAATCATCTTTCGTTTGAAGGCACCGCCTGCGGTTTCAGTGTCTGGCTGCGAATCCTGAAGAATCCGCCCGACTGGCTCGGATCAGGACGACGTGTCCATGTCACGACAGGGACCGTCGAAGAAGTTTGGTAAGGGCCCGGGAGAGTCGGGCTGAGGCTGCCAGCATCTGAACCGAGGTCACAGCAGGTCACGGGAACACACCATTTTATCGGGGATCACGGGCTCACAGCACTTTTTGACCGACAAGCTCCGTTCTGTACGCTCCTTGATGACAGGTAAACTTGCCCAACAAAACTGACAATCCTTGACCGAAAGCGGTCTAC
>JAYVNW010000422.1:0-2580 GCA_043758225.1 Candidatus Kuenenia sp.
CAAAATACTGTGACGGAGTATCACGTCGCAGTTTCATGAAAATCGGCGGATTGTCGATGGGAGCTGTCGGTGGCGTGAATCTCGCCAGCATGTTGCGAGCGGAAGCGGCGAACGGAAATTCCAATGCCGGATCACAAAAATCAGTGATCAATATTTTCCTCGGTGGAGGCCCGCCGCACCAGGACATGTGGGAAATCAAGACTGAAGCTCCGCGCGAGATTCGTGGCGAGTTCAGTCCTATTGACACAAATGTTCCCGGCATTCAGATCGGTGAGTGTTTTCCAAAACTCGCTGCGATCATGGATCGCCTTGTTGTCGTAAGATCGGTTGTTGGTTGTTCCGGTGCTCATGATGCATTTCAGTGTATGACAGGCTGGGATCGCCGCAACATCGAATCTATCGGTGGCCGACCTGCGATTGGATCCGTACTTTCCAAAATGTACGGACCGCGAGATGCGGGCATCCCACCAGCCGTCGCGCTGGCTGCGAAGACGCAGCACGGACCATGGTCAGAACCAGGTTCTCCAGGATTTCTGGGATCTGCCTTTCAGCCGTTCCGACCAAACGGAAGTGGCATGGATGATCTGACACTCAATGGCGTTTCACTGGATCGACTGGAAGATCGACGCTCACTGCTGAAAGGACTTGATCAACTCAAACGTTCGGCTGATGCCACAGGAACGATGAAGGGAATGGACTCTTTCACCGAAGCAGCATTTGGCGTACTGACGTCGAGCAGTCTGGCAGATGCTCTGGATATCAGCAAAGAGCCACAAGAAGTGCGCGAACGGTATGGTGACGGAAAACCATACAAGTTTCAGTACGATGGTGCCCCAACCTGTAACGATCACATTCTGATAGCACGACGACTTATAGAAGCCGGAGTCCGTTCGGTGACGCTCTCGTTTGGCCGCTGGGACAGTCACGGCGACAACTTTAATCTCGTCCGCGATCATGGCGGCAAACTTGACCAAGCGGTCAGCACATTGGTGCTGGATCTTGAAGAACGTGGCATGCTGAATGACGTGACGATTCTCGTTTGGGGCGAGTTTGGTCGCACGCCGCGAATCAATCCCGGGGCAGGTCGAGACCATTGGCCGCAAGTGAGCTGTGCTCTGATGGCTGGTGGCGGTATGCGAACCGGGCAAGCGATCGGGTCCACCAATCGATTGGGTGAATATGCAGCCGTGCGTCCTGTCGATATGCAGGAAATCGTGGGAACAGCGTATCACAATCTGGGCATTGATGTGATGAACACAACGATTGCCGATCCAACCGGACGTCCACAATTTCTTGTGGACATCCGAGAACCGATGCGCGAACTGGTTTAGATCAGCACTGTTTTGCTTCACGAACTTTTGCGACCATCCAGAATGTCATTTCCGGTGCATCCTGCGGGAAGCAGTTCAGCATCAAACGTACCAGACGGCGATCATCGTTATGCACTGTGGCTGATAATCCTTCTTCTTCCTTAAAACTGTGCCGCAGGCCTGCAAGAAGCAACACCCATCCACGACTGCGGTGGCTTAGTCCGGCTTGATCGGTACGGTCGCGAAGAAATTCTTCCGCGCGTTCTTTGTCAAACGCCAAATCCCAAAGATCATATTGCCCCATAATCGAACAACACAGCAGGTCGGTCCAGCGCTCAGTGCATTTTCGGAGTTTGTCAATCGCTAGTAGATCAATCGGTGACAAGCGGTCATCCGAAAGCACAACTCCAAGAGCTTTATGCCGGACGGCGAGATGCCCCATATGGATATTGCGAGCAACAGGTCGAATGCGATCGATACCATTGCGGGCGTCGCGAGCCAGAAGCAGCAAAGTCCAGACGCGAGTAACCATTTCGTTGATCAGAATCTGTTCGGCAATTCCGCGCGTTGCTGGTCGGCCAGCGATAAGTCCAACCAGATGCAAAGCATCCTGAATCGCCACGCCACGTTCAAGGTCATCCAAATCCCGCATCCAGCGATTGAAGCGATTTCGACTTAAGATGTAGTAATCGCCAATGGCTTCGGTCGTTACTTCCTGCTGTTGTTCAATAAAGATCTGACTGTGTGCCGCCATGATTGCAGCAACTTCGGTGAGGTAAGCTAATTTCACGTTCCATCCAGTCGGCAGAAAGTTTGAGGAATCAATCAGATCAGGAAGTTGCAAAGCGGGGTTGTGAATTGATGTGTGAATTTTCCTTAATCGCAAAACGAATGCCTTTTTCGCATTCCGATGGAATTTGTGAGCTATGGAGCCGCCCATCAGCATTCGATCTGCCATTCCTGACTGCGGTTTCCTTCTCTTTTCACTGATCAAGGAGGTTTTGCTTTCCTGGAAGGATTCAAAATTGGCGTACACTTCTTGCGCGCAGCAGGTGGCAATTGGGAATCTTCGCGTTGCCAAAACGCAACATTCGTTCTCTCCCGACGTCAATGCCATGCCGTGGATTTCAGGACTTTGTTTCTGGCGAAACTCGCAGGGAAAGTCGGTCTCCCACAATACAGCGGAACCGAGGGTTCTGGCGAATTTCGTTGCGGCTGACATGCCCGGGATCAATGGGAAACCGGCAGATCCTGCCGAATCCGACCCTAC
>JAYVNW010000423.1:0-10843 GCA_043758225.1 Candidatus Kuenenia sp.
TGAACAACGGCGCATTTCATGAAGCCTTGAACATGGCGAGCATCTGGAAATTGCCGACTCTGTTCATTTGTGAAAACAATCAATACGCAACGGAGGTACCGTTTTCGTATTCCAGCGGATCGCCGTCAGTTGCTGGTCGAGCGGCGGGATATGGGCTCCCGGGTTTTGAAGTCGATGGCAACAATGTGATTGAAATTGCTCGCATCGCCGGTGACGCTGTCGCCCGCGCGCGATCCGGACAGGGTGCAACGTTGATCGAATGCAAAACGTATCGCACGCGAGCTCACGCGGAAGGGATGGGAGACTTTACGTATCGAACTCGCGAAGAAGTCGATGCATGGAAGAAACGCTGCCCAATCGCCACACTCAAAGCTGCTGCTGCCGGGGAACTTATCGTTCAGATGGATGCGATCGAAGCTGAGGTCCTTGGGATCGTGAAAGAAGCCCGCGAGTTTGCTGAGAGGAGTCCTTATCCCGACGCAGCATCCGCTACGACTCATATGTATTCAGATTCTTCAGCAGTGGCTTCTGTCGAATCTGCAACGATTCGCCCGAAGGTACCAGCTCAGCAACGTGAGATAACATTTACTCAAGCGACTGTCGAAGCGTTATCTGGCGAAATGGCCCGCAATCCAACAATCTTCGTTATGGGTGAAGGCATCGGAATTCGCGGCGGTAACTTTCGCACGACGCCTGGCTTGTACGATATCTACGGACCTGAGCGCCTTTGTGATACGCCGATCTGTGAGCGCGGTTTTGTAGGGCTCGCGGGCGGAGCAGCGATGACCGGAACTCGCCCGATCATCGATTTCATGTTTGCCGATTTCATTCTGGATTCGATTGGTGAGATCATCAATCAAATTGCCAAGATGCAGTACATGTCCAGCGGTCGACTAAAGATGCCTGTGTTGCTGCGTGGTTGTGTCGGTATCGGGCATTCAGCGGCGACTCATCATTCCGGAAGTTATCACGCGTTGTACGGTCAGGTGCCGGGACTTCGCGTCGTGATGCCATCCAATGCCTTTGACGCCAAAGGTCTGATGCTGCGTGCATTACGGTGTAACGATCCTGTGATGTTTCTGGAGCATCGCGAGATTCTGACACACAAGTGTCATGTCCCGGAATATGACTACGAAATTGAATTCGGCAAAGCGTCAATTGTTCGTGAAGGAAGTGACGTAACCGTCGTTGCACTGGCGAAGATGGTTCCCTTGACGCTGGGAATTTGTGATATGCTGCAGAACGAAAATATCTCTGTCGAGCTGCTTGATCCTCGCACGATTTCTCCGCTTGACACTGCGACAATTCTGCAATCCGTTGCAAAGACAGGCCGGCTGCTGATTGTCGAAGAAACGCCAGCCGCGTTTGGACTTGGAGCCGAAGTCGCCGCGCAAATCGCCTATGCTGGTTTCAACGATCTTGATGCACCCATTCGTAGAGTTAACGGAGCGTTTGCGCCAACACCTTACGCGCCAACACTTGAGGCTGCGATGGTGCCGACGGACAAAGAAGTCGCGAATGCAATCAGGGAGTTGGTTCGCGAATAGTCAATTGATATTCAACCGACGAATGCGCGTTGAACACGACTATTCATGCACGACTGCATTGCCTGCGTATCGTGCCGATGCACTTGTGAATCAGTTCGTCAGGCTTTCGCGGTTTCATTAGTTGCAAGCGGGGCTGCCACTGCTTTGAACATGACAGTCGCCAATGGCGGAACTGTAATGACGATACTCTCAGGCTTGCCATGCGCCGGGATGTCTTTGGAATAGACGCCGCCCTGGTTGCCGAGTCCGGCACCGCCATACCAGTCAGAGTCGCTGTTGAAGATTTCTTTGTAGTAACCGGCACACGGAGCGCCGAGACGATAATTGTCTCGCGGAGTTGGTGTCAGATTGCTGACGACCAGGATCATTTCGCGATGATCTGGCGTCTGACGCATGAAGGCAATGACGCAATTCGTATGGTCATCACCAACGAGCCATTGAAACCCTTCCTGCACGACGTCGCCTTCATGCAGAGCGGGTTCCTTGATGTACAATCGATTCAGATCGCAGATCATGCGGCGGATGCCTTCGTGAGTGTCGAAGGTTCGCAGAATCCAGTCGATCTCAGCGTCGTGATTCCATTCGGTCCATTGACCGATTTCAGTACCCATGAACTGCAGTTTCTTACCGGGTGCGGCGAATTGTCCTGACAGCAGGACTCGCAGATTGGCAAATTTCTGCCATGTGTCACCGGACATTTGCGACAGCAGTGATTGTTTTCCATGAACAACTTCGTCGTGCGACAATGGCAGCACGAAGTTTTCTGAAAACGCATAGATGCCGCGAAATGTCAGATCATTCAGATGATACTGACGAAACAGCGGATCGCGTCGCATGAAACGCAGCGTGTCATTCATCCAGCCCATGTCCCACTTCATGGTAAAACCAAGGCCGCCAGTGTAGCACGGTCGCGAAACGCCGGGCCATGCAGTGGATTCTTCCGCGACAGTCATTGCGCCTGGGAATTCTGCATGTATCAATGTGTTGAATTCACGCAGAAAGTCGATTGCGTGCAGATTTTCGCGACCACCGTACTGATTGGGAATCCATTGTCCCGAATCGCGTGAATAGTCTAAATACAGCATTGATGCCACGGCATCGACGCGAATTCCATCGATGTGATAAACATCACACCAGAACCTGGCGCTGGAAATCAGGAACTCCGTGACTTCACGGCGTCCATAATTAAAAATCAGTGTATTCCAGTCGGGATGGTAGCCGAGTCGTGGGTCGGCATGCTCATACAGGCACGTGCCATCGAACATTGCGAGGCCGTGCGTATCGGTTGGGAAATGGCCTGGTACCCAATCCAGCAGGACACCGATGCCACGCTGATGCATGTGATTTACGAAGTACTGAAAATCGTGTGGAGATCCAAAGCGTGAGGTTGGCGCGAAATACCCCGTAGTCTGGTAGCCCCAGGATCCGTCGAACGGATGTTCGGTGATCGGCATCAGTTGTACATGGGTATAACCGGTTTCCAGAACATAGTCGGCGAGTGCATGAGCCAGTTCGCGATAGTTGAAATATGTTCGGCCATCATGGGGTCTTTTCCATGATCCCAGATGAACCTCATACATCGATACTGGTGCTTTGAGCCAGTTCGTTTGGGCGCGAGTTTGCAGCCATTGCTGATCGGTCCATTGAAAGTCACGAAGACTCCACACAATTGACGCTGTCTGCGGACGCATTTCATGGTAGAAGGCAACCGGGTCTGTCTTTTCGAGCAGGTTGCCATTTTGTGTTCGGATGACGTATTTGTATCGAGTTCCAGGCAGAACGCCTTTGATGAACCCATACCAGACGCCGTTGTCGCTGGAATTTAACCAGTCACGTCCGGCGGTCCAGCCGTTGCCGTCCGTGATGACCGAAACTTCGCGAGCGTTTGGAGCCCAGACGGCGAATCGAACACCGCCGTCCACCAGATGTGCGCCCCAGTAGCGATAAAGCGAGGTCGCGTCGGCGGGCCGATCAAATGTACAAGGCTGTGGCGCGGCGGATGCCGGCAGAGTTATTGTTTTTTGTGACATGGCGTCTTAGACAGTGCCGAACTGAACAAATGAGTTGTGTATTATCGAACATCCGTTATCACGTTAGACACGTGAAGTGTCCCTAAGATTCCTCAGAGACACAACCGGAAGTCGGAAGACGATTGAGTCGTTTCTGAAACTGATCAAGGACCGTCAACTTAAGATCGATCGAGAAATACGTAGGGCAGGCTTCCAGCCTGTCTTCCGCAAACAGACAGCAACGACGCCTGTCCTTCGGCCCCACTGCGACAGATTTCTATCGAGCGATCCTTAGGATCCCAACGCTTGAACACGTCTGCGGTGTTCTCTCACTTCACATCCGTTTGTGCCTGATATGCGGTGAGTTTTCGAGTCTCCCGAAGCCGAGTAAACAGGCTTCCGAATTTTGGTGCTGATTCTGTGTTCAGTGTTCCGTCGGTTGTCAAGACTGACTCAATTTTTGGCTGTGTCTTTTGCTGGTCGCGCACTTCTGGGGACATTTGAAGTGCTATGGTTTTTGTATCTGCCGAGTCTGTTCGGTCGTCCAGTCGCCGTTTCGCCCGCGAGACCACGTTGTCTGATTGATTTGCAGAGTCGGTCGATTGAGGGAAGCGAGAGACTGGTGCGGAATCCTCGGCGGGAACTGAACCAGTGTCCTGGAAACTCTGAACGTCAGCCCGCATGTTGTTGAGCGCTTCAACGAACGGGTAGACATCTTCGTCCTTCGATAACTTCAATGAATTCAACTCATCTGCGTGGTGCGGCTTGGGCTGCGGAAGAGTAAAGAATCCACCCGCGTCAAGTTGCAACACGTTGTGGTTTAAAAAACTCTCATCGGAAGATGCAGATTTCGTTGAACTGACTTCATTCAATGCTTCAATGGCTTGATGGTCATCCGTATTTGATTCGTGAGACAAAACGCTCGAATCTGGTGCGTTGAAGTCATCTGCAGGTTTGCCGTTCGAAAAGACCAGCATGCCATCCCGCCAGATTCTCAGCCCGGATATTGATTGTGGATTTGCATCGTCTGAGTCCTCGGTCGTATCGCTGTCTGAAACTGCCAGGGAATCTACGGTGTGAGTTTTGTCAAATGAGGTCTCAACTGCGGTATTCGAATCGAATGAGTCTTTGGCGTCATGCGAAGTTGCAACCGAGATGGATTTTACAGACTTGAGTGTTGTCGAGATTTTAGCAGTGATCGAATCTTTCGTACCAGTCGCCAGGTAAACTCCGGATTCAACGTTCAGGGAATTTCGAACGATCTCGTCGATCAGCGCTGCGTCTGTGGTTGTGCTGATTCGTATCTGATCGATTGCTGTGGTGGGTTGCGAGTTTGGCGACAATGAGGAGACCGTTGTGGGTCGTCTGGATGGCAGATTGAAATAGTCTGCCTGAATCAGTTGTCTCGTCACCGACATGGAGACAACTGAACTGCGACCTGCCGGTACCTCACGCCCAAGTGCAAGCCATGTGTAGCGATCAAAAACCGGCAAGCGGTTCGAGAGTTTAGCGTTGGCAACATTGAAGAACCTGCCACTCGTGACTACGTCGTCAGATTCTGGTTCAGAGCCCCTTTTTCGCGATCCGGCTGATGTCGGAGTGACATTCGCGGTGACGTTCGGAGTTACTTCTTCCGCGATCGCCAGTGACGTGCTGTCGTCGTCCAGAGTCAATTTCGCCGAATTTGTTTCGATTGGTGCCTGCGTTTTAGAGATGTCTGCATTTCCATCGAACCACACGATATTTGGCGCGAGAAATTCGGCAAGTTCCGATGTGGGAGGAGTCTTCATGAATCGATTGGTAGTGCTGGCGAAGTTCACTTCATTGTCGCCCAGATTCAATAATTCCAAAATGTCGCGATCCTCGACATCGTCAATTGAAATGCTTTCCTGTCTGGACTCCGAGACAAAGCGTTGACCGACTTCGAATTCAGGAATCGTATTGCCAGCTGCCGGGACAATTGGTGTGTGGACAACTTCAGTATTGAAGTTTAAAGAACCGAATTCAAAGGTACTGTTTCTCGGCAGGGACTGATTGATGTCGGTGAGTGTACGGTTGTCGAAACTTGTCGACGGAGCTTTTGCGGTCGAGCGCAGGTCTTGACTGTGGTTGGTCAATTCACCGGGAAGCATGTGTCCCGGCAATTCGACGCTTCCTGAAACGTCAATATAGTCCGAACGGTCTTCAAACAGCGGGAACTGTTGGATTGGCGCGGGCAGCGCTGTCACCGGGGACGAAGTTTTAACAGTCGTGCGTGTTGTCGAAGTTGCGGGGCCACCAAATTCAATGACGCCAGGCGCAATGGTCGCTTGGATTGGTGCGTTGAACCGGGTGACTGCTGGAGTCGTACTGCTTGAGATCACCGACGAATTTGATGAAGTCATCTTTTCGGTTTCGGTTGACTCTGTCTCGATATCAGTCGGCTTAGAATCCGATTCCGCCGTCTCCGCAACATCGATGTGAGGCGATGTGTTCCAATGGTACTGCAAGTGCTGCAAGCGACTAAGAGCCGTACGAACGGATTTTTCAGACGCGATCTTTTCACCGACCATCGCGGCGACAACGAGTGTTTCGTCGGCGAGCAAACCAAGGCAACGGGGATTCCCGCCTGCTGCGGCGGTGATCGATTCCAACGCCGGAGTTGTAAAGACGTTGGAGATCCGTCCGCCAGCAAGTTCGATCTGGTCCTTGAGAAAAAGAAATGATTCGCTGGATTTAAGTGGCTGCAGAAATGTATGACAGCGAATTCGGCGAGCGAAATCGGCATACTCCTGCCGCGCAAGTTGTTCTTCGAATGAGATCGGTGCAGATACCAGACACCGTACAAGATCGCGACCGTTCCATTCTTCTTCGGTGCAGGCTCGCAATTCGTTCAGCACCGGCAGTGGCACAAGTTGCACATCGTCGATCAGCAGCAGGACTGGGCCCCAGAGTTCTGCCGTTCGTTTCATGTTGTCCAGCGCAGACGATCGAGATCCCTGCATCGCGCGTTCATTGGCAACTGGTTTCGTTGTGGTTTCGGTGCCCCCTGTCATGCGCGATGCCTGAAGCAACGCAGCGATCAGATCGGCCGACGTTCCCAGGTTCGCCCCCGAGCAGACAATGACACGGCCTTCTTTGGCGAATTGCTGCTGAATGTGTCGCAACAGAGACGTTTTGCCACTGCCCGGCACTCCGGTTAAGACCGCGATGCCCAGGTCCGAACGTAATGCATGCAGTAACTGTGGCAGAATTTCGTGAATGGATTCTGAAACAAAGAATGCGCGACACGCATCTGCAGATTGGAATGGCTGTCGATGGAATCCAAAATGTGCTTCGTACATAACCAATCCGTCCCTGGATGCTGGCCCTGTTCCGGCAGTTTTTGCCGGTGCCCTCGTCGAGCGGTTTCCCCGTGTCATCATCGAACGCGTACAACCGTGTTCTTTAGCGCAACCGGTTTTCGCGGTAACGACGAGACATCCAGAACAGATTCAACCTCACGCAAGCCGACTCGTTATGCCAATTGCCTGAATTGTCTGGATTGCCATTTTCTTCTTCAGGCTGCGCAATTGACGCAGAGTATTGGATGACGATCGAGTTTCGGTCCGGGTCGCTTCCATGTGCGCAGAAACTGCTGCTTCCAGGCGGGAGACTGAATCGTTGCAGGCCTGCCAGAATGCAGGAGTGTTCCGGGATGAACGTTGGACTCGCGTGATTGCTTGCTGGCAAAGTTCCTGAGTTTCGACGGCTTCGCGTTGATCAGCGGCAAGCCCAACGTGCCGACCGTTGCGACACAGTTGAATTGTGTTCTGCAACAGTTCGATCAGTGTTCCGGAGGAATTGTCAGCCTGCGGCATTTGAGCTGATAATCCGGCAATTGCTGTTTGACAGTGAACCACAGCGCATCCCGCCGTGAAGCTAAAGAAGGACTGCAATGCTTGACGTCGATTTATCATCGTTGTTCTCCTGCCTTGAAAATTCCATCGCCCAAATCTCCAGATTCCTATCTCACATGTTTTAGCATCTCATGCATCTCAGTCCAACTGCGATTCAAATCTCGTGTTTTTGCCAACAAGAAAGCAACCGGTGATCTGACAAAACGAACGGTTTTCGCACAGGAGAAATTACGAATGTCCTGAGCAAGCGGTTGATTGATTGTCTGCCGGGAGGAATCGAAATACTTCCCTGCAAACGAGCTAAATGAGCGAAGTTTGCGGGTTGAACTGATTCACCGGCGGAAGGAAAATCGCAAAACAAGGGATTGGCACTTTGCGAAACACGGAAAAACGTCTAAAAGGCAAAAACCTGAGGCGGAATTTCTTCCGCATTTGAGGGGATGCGTCGTTTTTTGCAACGTCAGCCATTGGTGGATTGACGTGTTTTCAGCTGAGATTCGGACGGATTTCATGGACGGCGTTCAGGGACAGACAATTCCGAAATATGATGTCGATGCATCGCACCGCAATGCGCTTTGCAATTCTCATCTGTTCTCGCTTCACGGGGAAGCTTTACCCGGTGTTCCACCGTTTCGACCGGCGCGTGGGTTATCCAGCGCGCATGCGCAAACAGGTTGGGCGACGGTGTTTCCTGGACTCGTACCGTTGATTGGTACCACCGAACGCCGATTGCGGCTGGACGACGGCGATTTGGTTGTGATGCACGATGACTGTCCATCTGGTTGGCGTCGAAGCGATCACGTTGTTCTCATGCAGCACGGATTAGGTGGCTCGCATCGCAGTGGCTATATGGTTCGTCTGGCGGCCAAGTTGCAGCATCGAGGCGTTCGGACATTTCGAATGGATCATCGCGGCTGCGGTGCGGGGACGAGTCTGGCAAAGTATCCCTATCACGCGGGACGCGTCGAAGACCTGGCGGCGGCTGTCAATATGGTGGAACGGCTTTGTCCCGGCTCCCCGATTTCACTTGCAGGATTTTCGCTGAGCGGAAATCTGCTGCTGAGATATCTTGGAGAATTCGGGCCTGATCTTCCGTTGAGTCTATTTCGTGCGGTTGCGGTTTGTCCTCCGATAGATCTACAACACTGTTCATCGATGCTGAATGCGTCTCGCATGGGACAGCGGTACGACATGTATTTCACTCGACGCCTTGTCCAACAGCTTTCGAATTAGACGCAGTGGCGCGATGATGTGCCGCTGGCAAATGTGCGTCGACCTCCTCAACGATTATACGACTTCGATGAACTGTATACCGCTCCGGCGTCGGGGTTTGAATCGGCCGATCAGTATTACGAACGGGCATCATCTAAGCCTGTCATTGAAAATATTCGGGTCCATACAACAATTTTGGCATCGATGGATGATCCTGTCGTCAGTACGCAGGCCTTTCATGGATTACAATTGCCGCCGAATGTGACAATGTGTCTGACTCAGCACGGTGGTCATCTTGGATTCGTGGGGCGCAGCGGTGTTGATCCAGACCGTCGCTGGATGGACTGGCGATTGATGGACTGGCTGCTGAACTGAGATCCGAAAGTCACCCATGTCGTATCCTCGCGTTTCTTCTTTGAAAACGCCGCTCCAGTTTCAGCAGAGACTGAATGAACTCAACCTTAACCTGCCATTCGATGAGACTCTGCAAAACGGCATGCAGGCACCGCTTGATCAACAGCTGACATCGGTGTGTGGTGCCATCGGCAATCGATGGTGCATCCTGCCGATGGAAGGCTGGGACGGAACAACTGATGGTCGTCCAACAGATTTGACACGCCGCCGCTGGAAAAATTTCGGACTTAGCGGAGCGAAACTCATCTGGGGCGGCGAAGCGGTCGCGGTAAACCCCGATGGTCGAGCGAATCCAAATCAGCTTCTGATAAATTCCAGCACGGTGAGGGATCTGGCGTCATTGCGTGAAATTCTTGAGCAGACGCATCAGGAGCATTTCGGGACAACCGACGATCTGCTGCTGGGCTTGCAACTGACACATTCCGGTCGCTTTGCAAGGCCTCGCGACAAGAAGCAGTTGGAGCCTCGGATTGCCTACCGTCATTCAATACTTGATCAAAAAATCGGCATCAGTAACAGTGACCCGCTGCTTTCAGACGACGATATCAAACGGTTGATTGACGATTTTATCAATGCCTCTCGCCTGGCCAGTGCGGCGGGTTATCGGTGGGTGGATATCAAACATTGCCACGGCTACCTCGGGCATGAGTTTTTGTCTGGGTTTGATCGGGTTGGTGAATTCGGAGGTAGTTTCGAAAACAGAACTCGTTTCCTGCGAGACATCGTGGCAGGAATTCGCGCCGAAGTGCCTGCCCTTGGGATCGGCGTGCGGTTGAGCGTCTTCGATTATGTTCCATTTCAACCTGGGGCATCGGACGACAAGACGGGCGTTCCATCGAAAGTTGGCGACTATCGGAATGCCTTCGGTGGAGACGGAAGTGGGCTCGGAATTGATTTGCATGAACCGCAAAAGTTTCTGGAACTGTTGCTTTCGCTGGGCATCGATCTCATGTGCTCAACTTGTGGAAGTCCGTACTACAATCCGCACATTCAGCGGCCAGCATTGTTTCCTCCTTCGGATGGATATCGACCGCCAGAAGATCCTCTCGTCGGAGTCCATCGGCAAATTTCCGCTACGGCGGAGCTCAAACGCCTGGTGCCGGAAATGATCGTTGTTGGTTCTGGATATTCATACCTGCAGGAATGGTTGCCGCATGTCGGTCAGGCTATCGTGCGACTTGGCATGGCGGACAGTATTGGACTTGGACGTATGGTTCTGTCGTATCCAGAACTGCCGGCAGACGTTTCGGCTGGCCGTTTGATGGTCCGGAAAAAGATCTGCCGTACCTTCAGTGAATGTACAACAGCCCCCAGGAACGGCATGGTTTCTGGTTGTTATCCGCTTGATCCTTTTTACAGGGCCAGGCCCGAGCGAGAACAACTAAAACGACTGGACGAAGCGTCTCGGATGAAAGAAAATCAGGGGCCGTGATGCAGTGCGAGAAAAGCAATTTGACGTAGGTTAAAAGGATAATAGAGTCACGATTCCCACTGTTTAAATTCCGTGTGATCTGCCGTCTAAAGAAAAACTGCAATGCCAGAATTTGTCAGGAAAAGATTACCCGTATCCCTCGGCCCTGATGGCGACTGCTGCCTTGGAACTATCGAACAGGAGATCTATCGACACCTGAATTACACGCTCGGCCATCACGATAGTCATGTTGATCCTTATTATCTGTATCGCGCGTTGGCGATAGCTGTTCGAGATCGCCTGGTCGGGCAGTGGAAGAAGACACACGACAGGATTACTTTTTCTGGCCGCAAGCGAGTTTACTATTTGTCG
>JAYVNW010000424.1:0-2405 GCA_043758225.1 Candidatus Kuenenia sp.
TTGAGCACATCCAGTCTACCGGATCCGCCGCTGGTGATGTTGTCGTAGTGTTTCGCGAGATCAAGTACACAGTTGATCTGATCGGCAGAAAGATGTTCCAGCCCCAGCAGATGTCGTTCGCCCCACGGGCCGCTCACCGGAATTTCAGACAGTAACATCAGCCCCAACATCCTCTCAGGGAATCCCCTTGGCGGTCTGCAAGTTTCGACCGCGAATCTATCCCGCTCGAAGCCCGCAATCAATCGACTGTGAAATTGTTGTCAGGATTTCTCGCAACGTTTGGTCGAAATCGAACAGTGGCATTCTCGACCATCGCAGGAAAGGACCCCGCTTCTCAGGCGGATAAGGAATTTTTATGTCATTCTGATGACACTTTTTATTGAATCTGCGTCACTTCCAAATGTCAAAATCGGTGTCTGAACCGTTGCAAAGTATGAATTGAATGCAATTTGCAACCTTCGGCACTCTTGGCACGCCATGCGCAAACCGTTGACGCCGGTTGTTTGTTCCCCCGGTTTCTCTCCAGGAAAGAAAGAAGGAGTAGAAAATGAAGGGTCTGCTTGTTGCAGTCGGTGCCACGCTGGCGCTTGGTTTCGCTGGTGTCAGCGATGCGTCCGCTCAACATTTCGGTTGCAATTCCCCTATGCATTGGAGCCTGATGTCATGACGATGTCCAAGACGTTCTTCGCGGCGGCATTGATAATTTTCCCTTCACTTGCAGCATCCACTGCCGCCGCGCAATTCGGCTTCCATGTTGAACACCATGATCACGCGATCAAAGACAGCTATGGCCATGTGGAAGATCTTGCTCAGCGGCTCGAATTTCTGTTGAACGATTTGTGTCTGGATCTGTACTACAACTATTCACACAACCCTGGTTTTCAGGAGACATATTCAGAAGCCTATGCACTGCTTGAGACGGCGAAGTATATTCATGCGGCTGACCATGCAAATGATCGTGACGCGATCAGCCGTAAGCTTGGCGGAGTGGACGCATTATGTTACCATGTCGAAGGTGATGTTTTAGGCTGGTCACGGGTTCATCGTCGCCATATTGGAACGCTTGGCATTCTCAGCAAGATGGAAATGACAGAGTCTGTGCTTCATCACCTGATGGAGGATGTTGGCGTGCAGCCCGAAATTCCGGAACAAGCACCTGCTCCAGGAGTTGGCGGACCAGAACTTGCTCCTCAACCATCGACGTTTGGGCCTCGGTAGTCGTTGCACCAATGCAACTTCGGTGACTATTTATTGACCCGTGTTAGAAAGTCAGGCTGGCTCTTGTAATGAGCCTTGGCATGATCATTAGACTCGGGTCGATGCATTTTCAGTTTGCCGACTGCTGTTTATTCAGTTCGCGGTTGTTGCTGCCTGCGGCATTCGTACAGCACGATTCCTGCCGCAACCGCTGCGTTGAGCGAGTTGACTCCACCGAGCATTGGAATTGCAACCTGCATGTCGCACATCGCCAGCAGTTCAGCGGCAACTCCGGATGTTTCGGTGCCGATGAGGATCACTGTTGGGCATGACAGATTCGCATTCCACACGAGCGTCGCAGACTTTTCGGACGCGGCGATAATCTGAAAACCTTGCTCCTTGAACATAGCAACAGTGTCCGTCAACTGCGCGACGCGAAAAATTCGTTGATGGTTAACGGCACCAGCTGAGGATCTGGCGACATGCGGAGTGATGCCGGATTGATATCGATCGCCAATGACAATACCGTCCAGCTTCATGGCATCGCAGCAACGCAGGATCGCACCAAAATTATGGGCGTCCTGAATGCGATCGCAGACAGCATAGAGTGGTTGCAGTGCTGTTTTGGTATTGGCAGAGTTCTGAATTGCCTGGCGGGCTGCTTCGGCCAGTGACTGGTCGCCTTCGCAGGGGAATTCTCCCAATCTCGCGACAAGTCCCTGATGTTCGTAGGACTGGCATAACTGCGTCAGACGATCCCCATTGACGGTCTCCATGTAAATGTCCAGTGGCTCGATCAGGCCCTCAATTTCCGCAATCTCTGCTTGCGGCGAATTTGAATCTACGAATAATTCAACGACGGGCCATCGTCCGGATTTTAGAGTTTCCATCACAGCGTGTCGGCCCCAAAGCCAGCTTCGTTGATGGTTGGCTGCAAGTCGTGGCGATGAGCGTCGTTTTCCTGATTTCATGGCGATATTCTAGCCGATTTCGTATCGAGAAATTCCTCAAATTGGCGACAGGAATGCAAAAAGTATCTGGAATGTAATGGATTCTGCAAGTAATGCTGCCGCCCGATTGACATCGACTGGCCACCTACAATAATCGCGGACTCGCGGACGTCGTGTTATCAATTTTTGAAACCGTAATCGTCAGGGTTCTTCGTCTTGCTGGCAATCAAAAAAACGATTCCGCTTTATCTGGTCGAA
>JAYVNW010000425.1:0-4489 GCA_043758225.1 Candidatus Kuenenia sp.
CACAGCGGCGGATGGTTCTATTGTCGTGGAGGTCCATCGGATCGTCCATGATCTTGACGGAAAGCTCCTACTCGATGAAAAAGTCGGGCATGTCTTTCAAATCGAAGACTGACGGATCAGCGATTAGATATACAACCCGGTTCCCTGCTTTCCTCAGTTTCTCACTAGCCTTCACTGGGCGCAGTGGAAATGACGACAACAACACTTTGCTGCCTAAAGAGTGACTCGAAACGTTGACCGCTTCATTCATCTAAATCTACTTTCTTCCATTTTGCCAACACCCATTCTGCATCCGACTCTTCGGCTTCAAAGTCCAGTGGAACCTCTATCCCTGTAGGATTGGCGTCGGTGAAATCTAACTTCAGTGCCGAGTGTCGATAGATCAATTCTGATCCCGCAATTCTACGAAAGCCCAGTGACGCCAGTTCAGTGTCAGAAAGCCCGGTCGTATCGTGCCACATTGAGTCTGAAACTCTCCATCGGGATCAAAATAGCGCCACATACGCTTCATGCATTCCCTGTGAATCTTGATCACAAACATCGAACAATTTCATTCCCTCAACGTGGTCTGAACTCTCGTAAAGGTTGACACCCTTCTTGTCATCGTGGGCGGGGAAGGCTGCTTGTCATCTCGGCCTGCCGTCGCGATAATCGGGAGAGACCAGCGACTTCGGCGTTGGTCATCAGCCCGAACCTGATCCTCAAGGTGAGAAATGCCAACGCTGCTAAAGATGATCTTGCTGCTTACCATCTCGAACATCTTCATGACGTTTGCATGGTATGCCCACCTAAAGGAACTCAAGGCAAAGCCGTGGCTGATTGCCGTAGCCATCAGTTGGGGAATTGCACTGTTTGAGTATCTCTTTCAAGTTCCAGCCAACCGGATTGGTCACGAAGTCTACACCGTTGGGCAGTTGAAGATTTTACAGGAAGTCATCACGTTGTCCGTGTTCGTTCCATTTGCACTTCTCTATCTTAAAGAGCCACTCAAACTCGACTACTTGTGGGCGGCACTCTGCTTATGCGGTGCTGTGTATTTTGTGTTCCGCAGTGCTGGTTGAACCGTTGGCTTGAACAGGCTTACTTCAGTCCAAATCACTGACTGAAACAGTTTATAGAGTGAGTTCCAGCGTTGGGGCGGGAACACGAATTGGAACCCGCCGCAGTGACGTACTGCTTCATGTTTGCACTCATGCACAATAAACAACGGCTCAGGTTGTCAATATGATGCGGCAAGTGGGTGTTGAAAAGCTCCCCGAAACAATGCTGATTTCAATGGCTCGGCAGGAAGCGTCCGAATCAGAATCATGAGACTGCAGGGCTTTGATACATCTACTGCCGGATATTGGTAACATGGCTAATTTTGCAAAGCGAGTGTTTGAGATTGTCCTTGGCGATTTCTTTGTGGACTCGACGTGCATCGACTGCGATGCGTGCCGACAGATTGCACCGACAGTCTACAGTCAGGCAACAGAAACGTCTTATGTCAGCCACCAGCCGGAGACGCCAGCAGATCGTCGTGCGGCACTTCACGCCTTGCTGTCATGTCCTACAGGTTCCATTGGCTGTCTGGGAGATAATGACGCAAAAGCTGTGATGGCCGACTTTCCGCTCCTTGTCGAAGAGAGCGTGCAGCTTTTAATCAGCGGTTGAAAAAATTGTGGATCGGCAGACAGTAGACAAAATGGAAGGTCCAGCGGGCGAATGCGAGCGCCGTCCCACCAATGGACGAATTAATCAATGGTGGGCCGGCGCGGCTTGGCTGCCGCTTGTCTACGATGAAATTCAATACAGCATCACTCAATTGGCTGTTGGGATTTCTTCTTTCACAAAGCACCAGAGCACACCATCCGAGCCCGTGATTACGCAGCTGTCAGCAGAGGACTTCGTTGACGGCCGCACGTTGAAAAGTGGCGAACGAGGTGGAATTGACCGCCGCTCAATTGTGATGCGGATGGTGTCGCCTTCATGATTGAACGCATGCCATGTTCCCCTGGGCAATCCCTGTGGCAGCGGAACCAACTTCTCATCGTTCGCCGAAGCCAGCGGCAGAACAGCATCGTTCCGCGAGACGGTATCCGCCGCAACGTTCGCAACCGCAGCTTTGACGCAAGTGCTTCCGACGGATGCAGTGGCTTTTGCGTCATTCGATCGAGCGACGACCTGCCGCAGTTCTGTGGGGCAATCAGCGTCCCAGATAGCCATGAAGGCAGTTGTTACCAGCAAAAGCAAGAATACACGAGCGTTCATTTGGCCACTTTCCTGAAGGCGCAGAATTGCGAATTCTGGAAAGTCTTATCGTCGTTGCGGGAAATGTGCGTTCGGCAAAATTTAACAACTGGTTGCTCTGTCACACTGTTCCTGTCAGGCAAACCTGCCTGTGCCAGCAAAGCCGGTCATGCGGAATAGTCGTAGCCTGAGTCGTCCCAAACGATCCCATGCGGGCATTTACTGAACATAAGGCAGAGCGACTCGCTTGCCCGATGATGCATGATCGGGCACGGGCAATGGAGGGAGCAACGGTACGTCGTAGCTCACAGGATCCAATGGACGTTCTGCTGCAGGAGCACCTTCTTCAGAAAGGGGATCAAACGGAGCATCTTTCGGCGGTAAGTCTTGACCCATCGGAGTCATATCCTGTGGCATGGGCATTGGCATTGGAACCGAATCACCATGACTCGGCGGCATCGGTGCGGGCTTCGAATCGGAATCTGGCGGAATTGGCAGAATGTGTGGGCCCGATGGAGCAAACGTTCGAGCATCGCCGCCTTGCGACCGATTGCCTTGACCGTTCATCGACGGTGAGTTGTCCGGGTTGTAGTATTCCCAGCCTCCACCAGAAGAAAATGCAGTGGCATTTGGCGCGACGCGATCACCACAAGCACAACCGCTCGGGCTTGACATCGCGGAATAAGCACCTGAATTAAACGTACCGTCAATCTGCCAGTTTGATGTCATCGCCGACGAGCAGGAATCGCACCCGCAGGCAGCTCCAGGATTCAAGACTGGCTGGCTACAAACGGTCTGCGGAGACATACATTGATCTGTAATAGACGAACAAGATGGAAACCGCGATGTGCCGCACGATGCAGTTCCGCAGCTTCCACAACCGCAATTGTTCCCGTGCGAACCTCGAAACCACGAAGGCGCCGATCGGCGAAACTTCGTGGCCATTTGTTGGAGCGGTCTTTGACGAGCGTGTTGCTGGCAATTTCCCTGACAGCCCTGATCACCCGGGAAGAGCGGAGGTGTGCAAGAACAGGAATTAGGTCCACCACAGTTGCCGGGAGCATTTCCAACGAGGCCGTGTTCACCGCAGCCACATCCGTGATGGCGATTCATACTGCAGCCAACCAGGCCAACAGTAAAAAGACAGGTCAATACTAGTACGCGATTAAACATGTAACTCATTCCAATGAAATCAGTACGGTCAGATCAAAGCGAGCGTTTCGCAAACTGAATCGACGTATCTGATTCATCGGAAATTTGATTTGGTAAACTTTAACGATTGCATCGACATTTCTGATAATAGCGAGTTTTCCAGGGCCTTCGATATTTTGTGAAACTCGGCCGAATGGATAAAATTCGGCATAATCTGCCGCTTGAAAATTCAAGTTCGCCGCAGATGGAAGCTAACGGAGAACAATTTCCCCCAATGTCATCGAATTCTCCATCGCCGCAAGCAAAACATGAATCCGATTTAAGCAGTGTCGTTATTCATTGCGAACGTACCACAATCTCCAGTCGCCAAACAAAGTTGCTGCGGCGAATTGGAATCACTCTGCTGCTCGCCTCGCTTCTCCTGAATGTCTGGTTCATCTGGCAACCATTTTCATATCGCCACCCGGAAATCACAGAGCAACATCTAAAGGGAACGTCAGGAGCTTCAGACCGCATCGCAGTGATCAACTTTGAAGGAACGATTAGTCCACCGTTCACCAGTCGTTGGTTGCGGCAGCTTAAGCAGGCTCAGGAAGACGAATCAATCCGCGGCGTACTGCTTGTCATTGACAGTCCCGGCGGTTTTGTGGCGGACAGTCACCAATTATATCGCGAGATTCAAAAACTGGCGAAAGACAAACCGGTGAATGTGGCAATGAAACGCATCGCGGCCTCCGGTGGGTACTACATCGCAATGGGTGTCGGAAACGAAGGTGTGATCTATGTCGAACCGACAACTTGGACGGGATCGATTGGTGTCATCATCCCACGGTACAACGCTACGGAATTGGCGGAAAAGTTTGGTGTGAAGTCTGAACCGCTGGTGACTGGCCCGTTGAAAGACACGCTGAATCCATTTCGCGACATGACGGAACATGAGAAGACTGTCTGGAGCGCGATTATGGACGATGCGTTCAGTCGCTTTGTGACAGTGATTGCAGACAATCGACCTGAGCTTGACGATGCTGCCGTTCGGCTATTAGCCACAGGCCAGATCTACACAGCCAACCAGGCCGTAGCGAATCATTTGGTGGATCGCATTGGATAC
>JAYVNW010000426.1:0-3608 GCA_043758225.1 Candidatus Kuenenia sp.
CCGAAACAGTAACTTAACTAATTCTGTGTGTCATCTGATTTCACGAGACAAGTCCCAGGCTATTGCAAGGGCATCCGGATTGCGGAAAAACGGCTGAGCAGCATCGCCAGAATTGCGATTCCTACTGGCGTGAGCGCAGCGAGAATTGAGAGACTCATCAAGGCTTCGGTGCGACCGTAGTGCATTTCGTTATAGAGCCGCGTGATGACAGGCTCCAGTTCTACCGGACGTAAAATCGAAGCGACAGTGACGTCCCAGAAACAACGGTGGGCGATAATCATGCCTCCGAGAAGCCAGCGACTGGTCGTGAGTCGCCAGCAAATGTTTACACTTTGTCGCCGAATACAAGTTTCACTGGACAACTCGAGCAACTTTGCAGAGTGCGATGCAGCAGGATCGGAGGTCTGCATTAACACCAGAACGACGCCCAGGGCAAATGGTAAAATGGCCAGCGTCTGCCCCAGCAGCATTGGCAGCCATGTGTCGTAAAGAATTCGCAGTGCGGGCATTTGAAAAATGGCCAGCAGAGAAAGACTAAGGACCAGCGACCCGAGCAGACCGGGCAGCAGGAGAGCGATCGACAGCAAGTTCATCGCTGCGAGAGCCCAATTCGTCTGAATGAGGCGAGCCAACAGTGACTGATTCATAGCCCGCGATAGACTCTGGCGTCCAGCGCCTTGTCGTTCACTCAATGCGGAAAGAATTCGAACGGCAATGCCCATCGACAATACCGTCGCCCCGATGGCAAATCCTGTTGATGTCAGAATCTGCCCGCTCGATTGTTTAAAAATTGCGCTTTGCAGCATCAGCATTCCGCCCCTCACGATTGGCAGGAAGTTGTTGATCAGGGGCCAAATGGCAAACAACACGACACCCGGAGTCAGCAGCGCGGAGAATCGTACAGACGTCCAATGCGTCTGACGACGACTCCAACTATGGTCACTGACGTGACCGCTATCGTCAGACGCCGGTCTCAGAAACAGCACACACAACGCCGGGCACAATATTGCCAATTCGCACAGCAGAGGACCAATCATCAGCTTCAGCGAATCCCATAACGGCAACCGCGCGGCGTGAGCGTCGAAGATCCACACCGACCATGAAATCGGATACTGATCAATCTGCATCAGCGCGGCCGTTTCAAATTCCTGAAACCCCAACAGCGCCATCACGCTCCATGCGACAAGAGATGCTTGCCACGGACCAAAAATCTTAAGCCTGAGCCAACCTCGAAACCATGTTTCCGATGGCATCGAGCGACGCAACATGCTCCACGAATGCAGCGATTCCTCAGTTGCACTTCTTCGTGGCATCAGAAGTGACAACGCGACACCGACAGCCAGGCAGCGCGAGAACATCAGCAGGCCGTACAAAGCTTCTGTACAAGTTGCAGCTATGATCGGGCTTGATCCAGACGTCAATTGGGTCACCGTCAGACGGTAGTTGAACCCAATCAACAACTCCGGCAGAAAGAACGGAAATATCGCCAGCAGCAAACGCAATCGTCGAGAGAGTACAGTGGGTGACGCTTCGACGCGTGACACAATGGCAGCAACGGGCCAGACCGCGATACTGGCAATCATCATGCATCGAACCACGGACCACAGCAATGCGACGATGAGTGTCATAGGATTACTGACCCGTGTATTCCGCCGTCAGCCACTTCAGCACTTCCGCATGATGCTTCGCCGCTCCTGCAAGCGACACGCCATCGGCCGCCCACTTTGTAAGTTCCAGTACTTCGCTGGAAAGCTGAGCGCTATCAACCGGGCCTAATGGAATTTGACGCGATCCGGAATTCGCCAGAGCGAGTTCCACTTCTTCCGACAAAAGGTATTCCATAAATTTCGTCGCAGCATCCGGATGAGGACAATTACGAATCATTGCCACACTATTGGGCAGGCAAATAGTTTTACCGGTGTCCAGCCGAACGGGTAGTATCGTTACCGGGCGACCCGCATCAATGGCAGCGAAAGCGTCATCCGTGTCAGTGAATCCGAAGTCACACGCTCCTGCGGCCACGAGATCTTTCACGGCGCCGTTGCCTCGCACTTCCCGGATGCCGCGATCATGAAGCGATCCGTGCCAGGCTTTTAAACCGTCCAGTCCCATGCGATCACACAGCACGGCATAGTGCGACAATGTCGTTCCAAACAGAGGCGCAGCGATTGCAGAATTTGAAAGCGAAGTCGATCGCAGTGCTTCATCGATCGCTTCTTGAGTGGCTGCCATACGGTCGGTATTGACGATGTAGACTCGTAGCCGAGCGGCGAAGCCAGCCCATTGATTCTCGGTGTCTTTGAATTGTTTCGGAATGCGTGCAAACAAAGCCGGATCGACGGCCGCCAGCAAGCCTTGTTCTTTCAGTCGAATTGTGCCAAGCGTTTGATTGTTCCAGAAGACATCACAACGCGGCTGAGCCCGTTCGGTGATCAGCAGATTCGTAAGTCCCAGCGACTTGTTTGTTTCTTCATCATACCGCACCTGCACGGTGATGCCGCATTTCGCTTCGAAGTGTCGAATGATGGAATCCGCAAAAACTGAATCATGAGAACAGTACAGGACCAGCGTGTTGTCCGCTGCTAAAGTGCGCTTCAGCAGCCACGGTACCGCGATTGCGAGCCCCAGTACGACAATCATTGCAAGAGTGATCTTATTGGCGGTCGATGACTGCATGTAGTACTTTAGAATGGGAATGTGGAACAACAGCATGTGTGGAATCTTGCCCGCGAATCACACGAATTGGCGCGAATTGGCGCGAATCTTGGTAAGGGCACATGCTTGCTTTCAATTCGCGTTCATTCGCGTGATTCGCGGGCAGTATTTCATCGTTACCGGGTTTCCCTGCCAAAACCTACTCACTTGATCCGCTGCCGATACGATCCGGTCCGGTACCTGCGCTCTTTTCGTAACCGTTGTTTGTCTTGACGTACTTCGTAAAACCTTTGGCTGTAAGATTCTTTTCACTCAAAAGCTTCTTCGATTTCAACGGCGACCATGTTCCTGCCACGAACGGTGCGCAAAGAAGGCGGCGAACTGGTTCGCCGGTTTTGGGATGATGTGTCAGCGGCGGGTCTTTGACACTCTGCTCGACTTCAAACGTCTCGCCTACTGCTTCGTCGTCATCAGTGATGATGACACCATAGACGTACGTTGGCATAAATTGATCTTTCTCATCAGGCTGGCGATTGTTGTCAGTCGACAATTCATGCACGAAGCATTAGATGAACCAACGCTGTCTGAATGCGTATTCTACACCGCCTGCGAGCCGAAGAAAGGCACTTTACGATTTTCTGCAAGGCTGGCCGACAGTGCGATTTTCTGCGGAAGAGTTCCGTTGAACGGGTAATCAATGAGAGGAGTTCATAACATCAGCGTCTCGAAAATGCCGCCGATCACCAACACTGGAGATTTAGCGCAATCCCACACGCTGAGCGAGCGGGTATCCGGATGGGAGCGTATTGCAAAGTCGATCCGAATAGTGGAATCGATAATTCTTTAGCAGGGAAACGTCGCCGAATGCATCGATCCGATTCTAAGGAACCCGGAGTGAGCGAAAATGGCCTTGAGCGGGGACTGGGATTGCTTCAGGCGACGAGTCTGAATGT
>JAYVNW010000427.1:0-4329 GCA_043758225.1 Candidatus Kuenenia sp.
GCAGGAGGGTCGTTCCCGGAATCAGCGGATTCCACGAATGAATCTGCGATCTGACGGAAACCGCATTCGTTCATTTGGAATCGGGCTTGGAAATGGGGTCAGGAACGAATAGTGCGAAGCACCTTTCGGGCCATTTGGCTATTGGTTCCTGACCCCTTTTTCAAGACTTGACAGAGCACTGGCGGCGGGAATTGAGTGATGTGCCAACAACCGCAGTCGCTGTGATCCGGCAAAAGTCTGCCACTCAGATTCCAATTCAGACCATGATTCAATCGCATAGACTTCGCGAAGGGCCTGGTCGTAGCCGTGTCGTTGCCCAGCTTTAACGAAACGTAGTAACTGCTCTGGAGTGCCTCGCTCCAACAGCAGCCCGGCGACAGTAACGCTCTGGCCATAGAATGCGCCGCGCGACGCAACCGGAGGGCCTTGGTCGAGCTTCATCAGCTCGTGCAGTCCCATGGTGCTTTTCATCGCCATGAGACTCTGCAGTTCGTTCAACCGTCGCTGGAGCTTCTCCGGCGATTCGGCCAGCATCGCAATCCCTTCGTCGGCCCACTGCGGAATCCGTCGGTCCGTGAATTGATCTGCGAGGACAACATGAGTCAACTCGTGCGGCAACGAATCGGTGAAGCATCCCTCGGCACTGCCACACAAATCAATTCGGCGCAAAAGGACTCGACCCTGCTCCAGCTGAATCGTCGAGCAGCCTGATGTTCGTTCGCTGCCGGGTCCCATTGCCCCACAATAAGCCGCCATTGTCGCGTGTACGACGACTTCGCATTTGGCATCCCATGTCTTTGATGCGTCGCCCAGCCAGGTCGCCTGACAATGCGACTTCAGCCGTTCGCACGAGATCGCCAATTCCTTGATGCGTTCGGCTGTCGAACAGCAATGAATTCTGAAGCTCGACGTTTCCGCGACGAAGCACCTTTGACATCGGCAGGCCGATCGCTGCAACGTGATGTGCGATTCTGTGATTTTGGGTGCCGTTGAGTTCTCGTTGGCACACACGTGGATTTCAGACAATGGCCATACAGCAATACACAGAAGTCCGAATATCAGTCTCACTAGCCATTCCAATCGCATCTGAATTGACGTCCATGCCACACTCATTGGTGTAAGTTCCACCGGTGGACACAAATGCAATCCAGATGCCACGAGCGAGCATCTCTGCAAATTCTGAGATTTCCTCAGTATTCTGGCTGTCATCAACTCGCCGATCCCTGGCCTGTGCCTGATTGAGCGACAAAACCTCCTGAATTTTGGGCACTCCACGCGAACACTCTCGGCCGTGTCGTGCAGTGGCATAGGCCGAATCAACGCCGCACAATCCAGTTGAACGGTTGCATCAGAAACAGCCGGTTCATCCGACGTCTTTGGGAAAGAGATACAGTGTTAAAGCAGCCGTCAATCGATCGCCGGAATCATCGACGATGCTGTTGGCGTTTGTGGAGATCTTTTCCGCCGCGTCACAAAGCTTACTCAGATCCAGACCGCCCAGTTGAGGAGTGAGTCCGTCGATGATATTCTCAGAGACCAATTGAAATAGCTCGCGTGCGCGTGAAGCGTGGCGTTGAACCCCGATCGGGCGACCCTCACGCACCTTAACACCGGCAGCGGCCAGCTTGATCAGGCCCTTCAGAAAATCGGCCTCGCGACCGGAGCGTCCGCATGCAATCCACACCTGCTCCCAGATCTCGTGAGCTTCCCAATAGAATCCATGGTTGAACAGGTCGATGCCGAAGAGATAATCGGAGCACGCCTGCCACCCGGAAACCAGATTGACAGACGCAACAGTCTCCTGCTGAACTTCGCCCGGTGAGATCAAGTGCAGTCCGTAGCTGTGTCCCGCCGGGTCGCTGATCGGATGAGGCAGACGTCCCGGAACGTACGAATACGGCGGAAGAGGCCGATCAGGGCACAGGCGTAACATGAATGTCAGTCCTCAAGGCTGTCCGCGAGAAAGAATCCAACCGTTTTTGAGGATTACGCCAAAGAATCAGCGCCCTATAATGCTCTCGCGAAAAGCGTTGCTGACCTGGATGACGTTGCATGACCCGAAGCTTTCGCTTAAGTACCGCCAGCAGTTTTATCTGGCTTTATCAATTTCCCTCAGGCCCAGCAACTGGTCTGTATCGTGACTGACCTGACGAAAGCGTTCCGCTGAGGAGGCCGGAATGAGGTCTTCTATCCATGTTGGGATCATCCGCGTCATCGCGTTGGCTCCCGTCTGACTTTCCAGGAGGTGAGGTAGGCAGGTCTTGACGACGTCCAGCATCACGGAAACGGAAACGGACGCGCCGGGGGAAGCTCCCAGCAGAGCCGAGATGGATTTGTCTGTGTTGGTGACGACTTCGGTACCGTAGTGGACGATGCCTGCGGCTCCGTCTTCCTTCTTGATGGCTTGCACGCGGATACCAGCGTTTATCAGTTTCCAATCTTCACGCCGGGCGTCGGGATAAAAGCCTCGAAGAACTTTCATGCGGGCTGCCATGCTCTGCGTGCCTTGCCGGATCAAGTACTTCACGAGTGGCAAGTTGTAGAGCCCAACCTTGGCCAGCGAACCAAAGTTGTCGAACTTGACCGAGGAAGGCAGGTCGCTGTAGCTGCCAGATTTCTGAAGGAATTTCGTTGTAAAGGCGGCGAAGGGACCAAACAATAGCGACTGCTTACCGTCAAGCACGCGTGTGTCGAGATGTGGCACTGCCATTGTGGGCGCTTCCGCCTGAGCCTGGCCATAAACCTTGGCCTGATGCCTGGCTACAATTTCCGGGTTGTCACACACGAGCCACTGCCCGCCAATCGGAAACCCACCATAACCTTTCACCTCGTCAATCTTCGATCTCTGGAGCAATGGCAGGCTGCCACCGCCGGCTCCGATGAATACGAACTGTGTTCGGTTGTTGAAACTTCGGTTGCCGGAAATGTCTTTCACTGTGACATTCCAGCCATCTGACATTTTGTCAAGATCGATGACGCGGTGGCCGGTGGCGACACCACAGCCGGGTTGTCGGGCCAGCCAATGAACAAGTTTCCGGGAAAGCGCGCCGAAGTTGACGTCGGTACCGGCCGCCATTCTGGTTGCGGCAACCGGCATGTCATCGCGACCTTCAATCAACAACGGAGCCCAACTTTTGATGACCTCGCGATTTGTCGTGAACTCCATCTCTCGAAAGAAATGGTGGGCTGACATTGACTCGTAGCGGGCTTTGAGAAAGTCAACCTGTTCCGGACCGTAAACGAAGCTGATGTGAGGAATTGGATTCACGAAGTCGCGCGGACCATCGATCATCCCTTCACTAATCGCATAAGCCCAAAACTGCTTTGATAGTTCAAACTGCTGAAAAATCTCAATCGCCTTCGACACATCGACCGATCCATCGGCGTTGCGATGCGGCGTGTAACTCAGTTCGCAGATTCCCGCATGCCCGGTCCCGGCATTGTTCCAGCCGTCCGAACTTTCCTGCGCGAGTTCGTTGGTCACCTCGTAGAGCTGGATTTTCAGGGCCGGCTGCAGTCGCTTGAGCATCGCGCCAAGCGTTGAGGACATAATGCCGCTTCCGATCAGAATGACGTCGGGATTGTTGATATGTGATGAGTCTGGCAGCGATATCATTTCATTTGGCTTTCGGAACAGACGTTGCTGTTGATCTTCCTTCGTTCGTAACTCAAAATTCGCCGACGACTTCACCGCCGATTCGTGTGATCAGGCTGTCGTAGAGTCTGGCGTCCAGATTTTCCGACAAACAACGAACGGAACCGTCACGCAACAAATGGTGGGCGCCTCCTTCGTGAAGATTCAACGAATTTCATCAACTATGATACCGGCAACACGAGCGAGACGATTGCGTTCGCGATGCACGAGTCTGTCTTTCCCAAGTTTACGCGACACATCAAGTAGCCGCATTCGGCTCACTCCAGCATCCCTCGCGAGGCCCAACTCACTCCAAGGTTATGTGCGAGTGCCCAGCGTTCTGCCAGCGTCGTCCGTCAAACGAATCCCGTCTTCGACAGATTCAATCTTCCCGATTTGAGTTTGCGTCTGAACCTTGAGATCGGTGGCCAGATGTTTGCAAATGGCATTCATCGACGGCGATCCGACGAATCGCTCGTTCGTATCTGGTGTCTCAAGCACTCTGCCGTGTGTAAGTTGCACGATCTTGTGAGACGGATCCGATTGAAGATCCGGCCAGCGTGCGACGACACCTTGCTGCAACCACGAATCGACATAACGCCGGAATCGGGCATCGCGGGCTGTAAAGTACTGAGCTCCATGGTCGAAGCTGACATGACCATCGACTCGACGACTCGACATTCTCCCACCGACAC
>JAYVNW010000428.1:0-3001 GCA_043758225.1 Candidatus Kuenenia sp.
AGGTTCACTCGCAATCGAATCCGACACTCACTGCTTCCGCAATTGCAAAGGGACTTCAACACGCAGGTTTCGGAAGCTCTGATTGGACTCGCTGCGCAGACCCAGGAACTGTTGGAGAGCCTGGATGTGATTGCCGAAGCGTTGCTCACGGAAGCAGTTCTGGAGCAGACTCAGGAATTCTGTCGCCTGAATGCACATCGCTTGCAGCAGCAAACGGAATCGATTGTGCGGCATGCACTGACGGTATTATGGCAACAACAGAACTGGCCACGCCGCGGCATGAATCGTGATCATTGGAATCGCCTGACTGCGATGGTCTTCGAAAAATTGTCGCCACCGTCCATCGATTTTCCTGGTGGCGTCCACGCGGAATTGCGAGGCAGCCTGCTCGCGATCTCGTATCGACGGAAAGCGTGAAGGTCGACCGCGTATAAAGGAATATTCCTAAGCAGCAGCCAGCAGCGCCAGTTCGTCTGCGTTCACTGCGACGATCGAAATCCCAAATTTGTCTGCCAGTCCCGCGACTTCTTCCGGACTGATGATGATCGTCATGCCAGATTCGATTGCCAGGACTTTTCCGCCGGATTCATGCATCGTCTTGATGGTTTCGACGCCAATCGTAGGAACATCAAATCGCATATCCTGTTGCGGCTTGGCCACTTTCACTACGGTAAATCCACCACGGCGGCAAAGTTCACCCGCGCGGCGAATGCAGCGATCTGTGCCTTCAATCGCTTCGACGGCGATGACTGCTGTATCGTTAATAACAACGGTCTGTCCGATGTCCAGACGTCCCATTTCGCGAGCCAGATCCCAGCCGAATCGAATATCTTTCCACTGTGCGGATGAGGGGCGTCGATTTGTCAGGAAACCGTGTTTCACAAGAAGCTCCGGGCAGTATTTGAGGGCTGAGTCAAAAACAAAACCGTCGCGTTCAAATTCGCGGATAACGGCCAACAGAATAGTGTCGTCTTTTTTGTTTTCACGAGCGTAGCGAATCCACATATGCAGTGTTCGCCAGTCCGGCATCAATCGAATCCAACGGAACGGATGAAACAGGACCGTTTTTTCAATCTTGCCTGCCATGATAATTCGCGAGACATTCGCCCTGCGAAACAGTCGAATGGCCTTACCGAGCCGTGCAAGTGGTGCGAAACGAAATTCATCGCAGTCGAGCGCCAGTTCTTCCGACGCCATGCCTGCTACGCCAAGTCCATATACATAATGTCCGGCGTTGCGCGCGGCGCGAGCGAAGCGGATTGGGAATTCGCCAGCGCCAGCCAGAAGTCCCAATCGCATCGGCGGCATAGAATCCGCGTTGTCTCTTGTGAATATTGCACCGGGATTTGCACGTCGGACAAACGGCAAAATCTCAGGATATGAATCTGATTCATGATCAGACGACATTGAACACCCTATTTCCCAATCAAGTGATCGAGCTCCACACTTAGGCGAGCAGCAGCCAAGGATTTACCAGACGCATGTTGTAGGACGTTAGGATAAAATTTGCCGATCGACTTATGCTGCCGCTGGCTGCACGTCCTGTTCACCTTCGCTTGCAAGACGCGACTGCAGTGATTCCAGTTCCTTGCTCATTTTCTTCACGGTTTCACGAATTTCCGGGAGTCGTCGTAATGCCATCAATTGACGCGAAGTTTCCGCGACTGGTCCTGCTGGGTTTCCAAGATAAGTCTGACCACCAGGCATGTCGCGATGAACACCAGCCTGAGCTCCGATAATCGCTCGGTCGCCGACATGAACGTGATCCGCGACTCCAGCCTGTCCCGCAACGACGACGTAGTCACCGGTGGAGACAGATCCCGCAAGCCCAACCTGCGACACAAGAAGATTGTGACGGCCAATCTGACAGTTGTGTCCGATCATGACCTGATTGTCGATGCGAGTTCCAGAGCCGATAACAGTTTCGCCGACTTTGGCGCGATCGATCGTCGTGGCGGCTCCGATTTCAACATCGCTGCAAATGCGAACGGTACCGAAATGTGGAATGTGCTGATGTCCGCCGTCCACAAAGCGATAGCCGAAACCATCTGCGCCGATGACACATGAGGCGTGAATTGTGACATGGTCTTCGATAATGATGTCGTGGTACAGCACTGTGTTTGCAAACAGAGTGACATTGTTTCCAATGCGACAGCCATCACCGATGACAACTCCGGATTGAATCTCGCAGCTGTGTCCAATGACGACATCGCGGCCGATAGCTGCCTGAGGATGAATGTTAGTGTTAGCGCCGATGCTTGCGGTGGGATCAATAACCGCGCGATTGGAAATTCCAATCGATGATCGCGATCGAAGAGGTTTCAAAACAGCCGCGATGGCAAGAAACGCAACTTCCGCCTCGGGAACCAGAATAAATGCGCGGTCGCTGTACCTGGTAAGTTCACCTCGGATCGATTCCGGAACAATCACAAGGCGTGTCTTCGAGTTCCGCACGCGGCTGAGATTCTTCTGGTCTCCGACGAACGAAAGTTGCGTCGCCGTCGCGCGTTCTATCACATTGACGTCGTCAATAATGATGGTGGAGTCGCCGACAAGTTCGCCGTTAAGGATCTCAGCGATATCAGATGCTGATAATTGTTGTTGCGTCAGTGCAGCGTTCATCGAGCCCTCCGTGTGCTCGTCCAGATTTGACGTCCGTGTCTCCGCAACCCAGAGTTGTACGACATTTCTTATCAACGCCGCAAGAGGAACGGAAATGGGCAAAAATGGTGAAACTGCAAATTTTAGGAAGTGTGGGTGATGAGCGAGTTTTTCATCGAGTCTGTTCGGTTTCTGTGAATTCGGTATCATCTCGCGGGTTGAACTACGACAGTTTCGCACAGGTTTCTGGTTTGTCATATCAGTTCGCACGGAATCAGCAGGCTCGAATGGATCCAGAATTCCCGTCCTCCGATGAGATCGCCCTTCGATATCTCGAACAACTTCCATGGCCGCCCTATCCGTTTCAGGAAAACGCGATTTTGACATGGTTCGACGCTGA
>JAYVNW010000429.1:0-3253 GCA_043758225.1 Candidatus Kuenenia sp.
GAAGCTCTGCGACTCTATTTTGACGCGATCAATAGATCGCCTGAAATCGCTGTCCATAAACAGTGGGAATACAGCGACGAAGGTCTGTTTGACCAGTCGGAAATCCGGTGGGACCCGTTTACCTGGATTCTCGGCGGTCTATCGAATCCAAAGTCAGCCGCACTATGGTTCTCTCACCCGGGATGCATCGGTCAACCTCGTAACTTGCTGCTGCTGCGATTTGAGGAACTTGCCTTTCATGACGGACAACACGTCCTGATCTCAACGCCCGCGTCCGTCAGCGAGTCCCGTTCAGATGCGCCGGACAGCCTAAAACCGGAACCGCCGCCACGGCAGTTTCACGATCTGCAGGAAGCCGCCGCGTGGATTCAGAAAAACTGGCCCGACTTTGATCTCGAATCCGGTGTGCCAGCGACATTGCCACCCGCCCCGTGATTGCCTCCGTGGTCTGCATGTGACACCCCAAATCAAGCCAGGAGTCGTGCTGTGAGTGAACCCTCCGTCGTCGAAGAAATCTTCCTTGCCGCTTTGGAAAAAGGCACAGCCGCCGAGCGGGCTGCGTTTCTGGAGGATGCCTGCAAGGACAACGCCGACCTGCGAGGACAGGTGGAGCGATTGCTCGATGCTCACCCCAACGCGGACAAGTTCCTGGAACCGCCAATGCGACCGAACGATGACGTGGCCGCCACGTACGTTCCAATCAACGAGTGCGCTGGGGTCATTATTGCGGGACGTTACAAACTGATCGAACCGATCGGCGAAGGGGGAATGGGCAGCGTGTGGATGGCGCAGCAGACGGAGCCCGTCAAACGTCTGGTCGCGATCAAGCTCATCAAGGCTGGCATGGATACGAAGGCCGTGCTGGCTCGATTTGAAGCTGAGCGGCAGGCTCTGGCGATGATGGATCATCCCAACATCGCCAAGGTGCTCGATGCTGGTGCTTCAGACGAAGGGCGACCGTTTTTTGTCATGGAACTCGTCAAAGGCGTACCGATCACCCAGTATTGCGACGAACGAAAATTGACGCTGCGTCAGCGGCTCGAACTCTTTATTCTTGTTTGCCAGGCAGTTCAGCACGCCCATCAAAAGGGAGTCATCCATCGCGATCTGAAGCCGTCCAATGTGCTGGTGTCGCAGTACGACGACTGCCCGGTGCCGAAGGTGATCGACTTCGGTGTCGCCAAGGCCGCCGGACAGCCGCTCACGGACCGCACCCTCGTCACCGGATTCGGGGCGATCGTGGGGACTCCGGAATACATGAGTCCCGAACAGGCCCAGTTCAACCAGCTCGACGTCGATACGCGGTCGGACATCTACGCCTTGGGCGTGTTACTGTACGAGTTGCTCACCGGGTCAACACCGGTCAATCGGATCGAGCTGGAAAAGGCTGGAGTCCTGGAGATACTGAGGATGATCCGCGAACAGGAGCCGCCGCGTCCGAGCGCTCGTCTCAGCAGTTCGGCGACGCTTCCCAGGATCGCCGCAGCGCGAGGAAGCGAACCTCGGACTATTGCAGGCCTCCTGAGGAACGACCTCGACTGGATCGTCATGAAGTCGCTCGAAAAGGACCGCAACCGTCGCTACGAGACAGCGACCGGACTCGCCGCAGACATCCAGCGTTACCTGAAGGGGGAAGCCGTTCACGCCCATCCACCGAGCACGGCCTACCGGATGCGGAAATTCGTCCGAAAACATCGGGCCGTGATCGCTACGGCATCGGCGTTTTTGGGATTACTGATCGCGGCGGTTGCCATCAGCAGCGTATTGGCTGTGAAGGCCAACCACAATTTCAAGATTGCGAATGCCGTAAAATTGAATCTGACAGACGCTTTGAATGAATCGCAGTTGACCTCCGCGAGCCTGCAGATCGATATGGATCTGGCCGAGATGGAGACAAATCAACCTGCAGGACTGCTTCGACTTGCATCTACTCTGAAATCCATAAAGCTGCCCGACGGAGAAACGACACCCACGCCGGAAGCGGCGGTGCGTCGTCGAGAGCTTTGTGAATTCTCGACGATGGCGATTCTGGCGGCAGGGCAGAATTTTGTTCCCCTGATGCCGCTCATCCCCCGCGATGGCCATGGGATCAAGTCCGCATCGCACAACGGGAAGGGAGTTCGGTACATAACCCTCGGTCTCGACATGACGGCCAAACTTTGGGATCCGTACACCGGTCGTCAGATCGGGGTTTTGAATCGCGGCGACGAGAAAACACTCGAAGTTGGGTTCAGTTCCGATGGTGCGACGGTCTATACCCACTCGCTGGATGGCGTCATTCGGTTGTGGAGTTCTGACGACGGCGCGTTTCGCACGGAATTCGAGCCGCGCCCGAATCTCCGCGAAACAATTGTCCCGTTCCCGTCCGATTCCTCTTCGATATCGACGTCCTCGAAATTAATCGACGTTCAACTGGCCGATGACCGAGTGATCACGAGAAGACGGATTCATAAAGAGACTTTGAATCATGCTTATGAGATGTCTTCAGGGCAGCTGGAATTATGGGATGCGAACACCGGGAAGTTCATTGCCAGCCTTGAACCTGAATCAAGTCAACATTCGTTCATCGGCGATGGTCGGTGGATCTGCATGTCTGGATACAGGGCGGACTCTCAAGAAATTCTCTTAGCCGCGAATGGAATTCGAATTGCGACACTAAAATGCGATCCGGAACAAGGACGATACGAAAGGCCGCCGAGTGTGAGCGCTGACGGACGTTTCGCTGCGACCGTTTCCTATATCGATGACCCAGAGAAACCTCAGGAGAACTTCGTCCATGTTTGGGATACGACGACTTGGGAATTGGCATCAACCAAAGGACCGTTCAAAACGCCACTTTGGTACCAATATCTCCCGGAGTGGAACCAATGGATCGCCAACGATCGATTCCTGACGCCGATCAATGGCCATGCATTTGCGATCTCGCAAACGGGCGCTGTCACTGTCATGTCGATCAACGAGCTGCCGCTGACGTTATCTCTCGCAACGAATGGTGGTTTTGCATTGTCCGGGCTTGAGGTCTACGACGAGCAGACCGGCCGTCGAATGAAGCCCCCCAAGGGGCGAAAATCACATCCTGAGATCAGTCGCTTCGCTCCCGACGGTCGCTTGCTGATTTACCAGGATCCTTTTTATATCGATAGCGGTCATACCCAACTCTTCGACACCAGGGCCGAAAAGATCGTGGTGAGCGATTCTCTCGAAGCGTTCTACAAATCGGGAGTCGGATGGGTTTGGTTCGCGGAAAGTCATC
>JAYVNW010000430.1:0-1659 GCA_043758225.1 Candidatus Kuenenia sp.
GTGCCGTATCGTGCACTCAAAATCAGGCAGACGACTGCGATCACAATTAGCTCGAAAGGTCCAAGCGTAGGAAACGTTTCCCTCAGCGCGAAGTCCTTCGTCGAAACGGAATGACTACGGCAACTTGTCGCCGGATTTGTCGTTGTCGTCATTCATGCCTTTCTTGAACTGCACAAGGCTTTGGCCCAGCGATCGCATGGTTCCCGGCAAGCGGTTACCAAAAAGAACCATCACGATGACCAGCACAATGACTAATTCCATAGGCCCTGGCGCCCACGCGAGTGTCGGCTGGAGCATGATGTCGAAAATTGAATTGATCATGGCGAGACTTCCACAAACAGTTTTTTTCAGGAACGAACGAACTACCACTATCTTACCGATTCAACGCGCCGAGTGACAAAGCTGACATTCAAAATTGCCATTCTGGCTGAGGTTTCGTCCAGAAAACCGGCACACTCCCGCAAATGCGAAAAGTGTGCCATATCTGTGGTATTGGCAAACATCGGGCTGTCTCCAGAATCCACGAACTTAATCAAAGGATTGCTTGAAAAGTGCGTTCGATGCCGTCAGACACTATACTGTCAGCTGGAATAACTGAAATCAGATCTGTACACCAGATCCCAACAAGTTAATCTGGCGTGTACTGCCCTCCCACTTCGGACATCAGGCTTCGACAGGACAAAAAGCAGAATGGAACGTGTCATTGGTACGAACGAACTTCAGTCCGGAGAACGCCGCAGCATATTTCTGGATGATGTTCCGGCTCTTGTGATTCGCATTGCATCAGAATATTTTGTTATTGAAGATGTCTGCTCGCACGACGGGCAACCGTTAACGACAGGCCCGATTGAAGGCTGTACGATCGTTTGCCCGCGTCATGCCGCTCGATTCGATCTCAAGACCGGCAAGGCTCTTTGTATGCCAGCTACCGATTCCATTCGCGTCTTTCGCACAGAAATTCGAGACGGAGCTATTTGGGCGGAACCAGTGTAGGTGTCGCTCCCGGAACAGCCGTATTTTACCAACTTCGACCATAATTCCCGACCGGACACGCATATGGCAACTGCCGAAGAATTGATTGAGACACTGAAGCAAGTAATCGACCCTGAACTTATGGTGAACATTGTTGACCTTGGCCTGATCTACTCGGTTAATGAAGAAGATCGCAAAGTTTCAGTCGAAATGACTTTGACCAGTCCCGCATGCCCCGCTGGTCCGCAAATTGTTCAGCAGGCTAAAATGGCTCTGGAACGCTTAGATGACGTCGATGAGGCAACTATTTCGATCACGCTGTCGCCACCATGGACTCCGGATCGGATGACAGACGATGCAAAGGACATGCTTGGTATCTTTTAGGCATTCAAGCCGTTCTAGCGCGTACGTGGGACAAATGGCGTAGTAATTTGCTTCCCAAAGCGCGAACTTTTTCTCTGAAGAGCGGTCCTGACCCTAAACTGCTTGCGAAATGTCGCCCCAAAGCTAAACTCCGCACTCGCTCCGACCCGATGAAGGGCTCGCCGGTGAAATCGCACTCGTAGCTCAATTGGATAGAGCATCGGTCTACGGAACCGAAGGTTAATGGTTCGAGCCCATTCGAGTGCAATAAGAAAAGCCAGTGTTTTACCGCCTCAAACGGTGACACTGGCTTTTTTCGTTTCT
>JAYVNW010000431.1:0-4892 GCA_043758225.1 Candidatus Kuenenia sp.
AGCACTGCAGCGACTCAGACGGCAATTCAAGCTGCTGCCAAACCCGATAAGACGCGTCTGCACAAAGTCACGTGTCCGATGTGCGAACAGGTTGGCTTCGTCGCAAAATCTGCGATCGGAAAATCAGTCCGATGCGCCAATGAAAAATGCATGGTGCCGATTTTCAAGGCAACGGAATCCGGTGAGAAAACCACCGATCGCAAGCCGACACGATTGTCAGAGGAAGGTGAGGCTGCAAAGAAAGCCGCTGAAAAATCAGTACCGGCAAAACGAAACCCGATTGTGATGTATGCAGTTGTTGGTGGCATATTGCTGGCGCTCACAGCTGGTCTGCTGGCCATACTCAACAAAAAGCCCGACCTCGGAAACCTGGATGACCCGGCTCCGTACGAGCTCGGCCCTGACCACGAAACTGAAGAGCAAATGGTCATACGGCTGGCGGCGGAAGCGGAAGCTGCCGCGAAGGCGTTAGCCACGATGCCGAATCCCAAAGCCGAAGTCACTGCCATGGTCAAGCAAATGATCGCACTGGCTCGCCAGCCAAACCTACGAGACAAAGCCTGGGCGCGACGAATGACGGCGGATCTGTACCTGCAGACCGGCGAAGCCACGCTTGCCGCTCAGGAACTCAAGCAGTTGGTCACCGTAGACCGCACCAAAGCGTTCTATCGGATTGAACCACATATAACTCAATACTGGAAACATCTGGCTGCTGGTGAACAGGAACAAGCGAAGTCCGAGCTGGATCTGGCGTTGGCCGAACAGCGTGGCATTCCAAACATAGGTCGTGCCGGAACTGAGGCCGCGATGTCGCTCGCATCCGCACTTGTGGTTGAGGGCAAAGTGGCGGAAGCGAAAACACTGGTTGCTACACGCCGTTTGGACACCACGATTGCCGCTGATCGTGATTCCATGGCCAGTGTCGCATGGTTATGGATTGCTGATCACAATCGTAATGAGGCAATTCCTGTCCCTTCGGCGACGGATGTGATGTTGTGGTCCGAACCTCTGAACACGGCGGTCGCGTGTGAACTGGCGTTGCATCAACGCTGGACCGAAGCGATCGCATGGGGTATTGCAAGTGATAATCCTGGCGTGATTTCAGAATCGCTGACCGAAATCGCAACCATCGCTGGTGCCGCAAAGGCGTCGCCTGCAATTCTTGATCAAATTGCAAACGCTATTCCGGCGGCGCACCCGGTTGTTGGTGTTCGAGTTGCAGCAGCACTCGCAGCTACGACAAAGAACAAGCTGCATTTAGACAAAGCGATTGCCGCCATGTCGCAGCTGTCTGCACCGGTTGCTGTGAAAACTCCGACCACTCAGCAGATCACGAGCCAATATGGATCTGAACGCAGCAATGAATTGCTGCGAGCAACCGCAGTGGCAGACGTTGTGCGTGCCGCTTTGCTGTGTGGCGAACCGGACAAAGCCAAAACTGCGATGGTGCAATTGCGCGCGGAACTTGATTCGGCCGCACCGCCAACACGCGAAATCAGAACGCTGACGTTAGAAGTTTCTGACAAGGAGGATGCAGCGCGACAGAGAATTGCTACGGATCTGCGCACGAGCAATTCCAGCCAGGTCGACAAGGCATTCAAGGAATACCGCCGACATCTCGTCAGCGAAGGGAATCAATCCGGGTTGTATGTCATCGCGGAAGACCGACGACTGCGGGGCGTTCAGTTGTTATCCCGAATTATTCTTGCGGGCGGTGCCGGAATTGTGCAGGCAGCGTTTCAGGATGAGGCAAGTGGCTGGGCGAACGAAATCATGCTGGACGATTTGACCGGCCTGCTCGCAGCCGCAACATTGCAGTCAAAACAATCACTGCCGGAGGTGATGCAACCAAATCCCCAACTGGCGATGGGCCGCATCCAGGCTGGTCACGGAGCGATGGTCGCACGGATTGCCCCCGTTTTGGCTTCGGCTTGGGCGAATCGCGACAAGCAACTGGGGGCAGGACTGAAGTCTCTGGAGACAGGATGTGGTCCCGAACTTCCCGGTTTGCGGCAAACCTACGTCGATGAACTTGTAACCAGCGTGGCACGTTCTACAGAAGATCCCGGATATTTGCTGACAGCCATTGGAGCCCTGCAAAATGGCGTCTGGAAAGAAGACGCCTATTTGATTGCCGGCCGCAATTTCGCAATTCGAAATATGGAGACAGCCGTTAAAAAATGGACCGCTGAACAACGTATGCCGGCACTCGAACAAATCACACTTATGTACGGCATGGCTCAGGTGATTGCAGAACGTGTTGTCGAAGCCCCAAAGGACACTGAAGGTAATAGTAAAAACCGATAATGTCGCGTATCCTTTCTCCCCCGAGATCGGGAGAGAAGGTGGCCGACAGGCCGTATGAGTGGGCTGACGTGGTGAAGCGTGCTACTCTTTCACTCACCCATACTCAAGAACCACTCTGCAGACAAAAATGCAACTACAGACTCTCAACGCTGACCAGATGATTAACTGGATTCATCAGCATGTGCCACTGAACGATTTTCGCGGCAAACGGGTTTTGTTGATTGTCCCGGACAACACAAGGACTGCCCCGCTTCCGGTTTTGTTTCCTGCTCTGCGAAGTCTGTTGCGGCCAGTCACAAGGTCACTGGATGTCCTTGTCGCGTTAGGCACACATCCGCCCATGCCGCAGGATAAAATCCGCTCCATGATCGGGATCGCCGCTGATGATCCGTGCGCCGATGTCGGGCTGTTCAATCATGCATGGGACAATCCGGCAGAACTTTCCACGATTGGCGTATTGACGGAAGCAGAGACTCATGAGATTTCCTCCGGCGTCCTGTCCATGGAAGTACCCGTCCGAATTAATCGCCGCATTCACGACTACGACGTAGCGTTGATAGTTGGCCCTGTGTTTCCTCATGAAGTTGTGGGATTCAGCGGGGGCAACAAGTATTTCTTTCCCGGCATTTCAGGGCCGGAGCTGCTCAACTTCTTTCACTGGCTGGGAGCGCTGATCACCAACGTCGGAATCATTGGAGTTCAGGATACTGCAGTGCGCAGAGTTGTCGATCGAGCGGCAAAGCTGATTCCGCTGGAACGTCGCTGTCTTGCCTTCGTCGTCTCGACAGACGCGACTCCGTATGGGATGTTCTACGGCACGCCGGAGGACGCATGGCGAGGGGCGTCGGAATTGTCCAGCCGAGTCCACATCAAACGACACGCGAAGTCATATCAACAGGTTCTCTCGTGTGCTCCACCCATGTACGACGAACTTTGGGTCGCCGGGAAATGCATGTATAAACTGGAACCTGTTGTGGCAGACGGCGGGGAACTGATCATCTACGCGCCGCACATGAAAGAGATCTCTGTGACGCACGGTCCCAATATCGAACGCATCGGTTATCACATTCGCGACTACTTCACAAAACAGTGGGATCAATTTAAGGATCTGCCGTGGGGCGTGCTCGCTCATTCAACTCATGTGCGAGGAACGGGAACATTCGAAAACGGAATCGAACGGCCTCGTGTGCATGTGACGGTTGCATCGCAGATTCCACGCGAAGTTTGCGAACGCATCAATCTTGGTTATCGTGATCCTGCAACGATCGACGTGGAATCATTTGCGAATCGTGAGCACGAAGGTGTGCTGCTGGTGCGTAAAGCTGGCGAACACCTTTACCGTCTGAATGAAGAATAAGGCACTACTTGGCTGAAGAGTCCGGGCTGCCTGCCTTCTTGATGCGGTAGAGTCGCTCTCCGCCCATTTTTCCGCTGCACTTTGGACACTTGGCTTTAGCGATGGCTTTTCCGTTTGCTCCGCCAAGCTTATTCTTAAGTCGGCCTTCTTCGCTGATCACCGCAGTACATGCTTTGCATCGGAAGCCTGATAGTTCCAATTCAAACGCCGGGTCCTGCTCGTAGTAATTCACATCGCGGAGGGATTCGACACGACTCTGATTCATAAAGCAACTCAGGTTGTCGACCTTTTCGGCCGTCGGAACACCGTTCTCAACCGCTGGCAACTCCAGTTTAAACATCTTCTTCAGCAGATCACTCAGTGTGCGAAATGCACTCAAGGTTAGTGAACAATACGCCTGCTCGCCATTTTCCAATGAAATCGGCAGGAAGACCGCAAGGCGTCCGTCTCCAAAGACCGGCACACCAGCAAACATCGATTCGCTGGCTTTCAGAATCGGCTGCACGAGTCGAATCTCAGCGACCTGATCAGCCGAAATCTTATGCACTTCAACGTCTGCAAGACCATTAAAATTGCCAGTCTTTGAAATCTGTTCACGCAACTGCTTGCGCAGTTCAGCTCGATCAACTTTAGGAGCCTTGCCCAGAAGGCCTCGCTTCTTCTTGTCCCCACCGCTGAACGCGATAATAACAATCTGGGAATCCATTATCGCCAGATCGGCTTCGATGAATTTGTCAGCCACACTGCCGGGCTTCAGCACGATCGACGTCGGGGCAAGTCGAATGAACCGAACTCCTTCGATCCATGTGACATCCATCCTGGCAAGAGCATCAGTATTTTCGGTCTTCTTCTTTTCGGCATTGCGGCGAATTTGAGGCACGATGACAGGCTGTTTGCACTTTCGACATCGAACGCTTTTTCCAGCCTGACTCTCGTGAACTCGAATCCACGCTCCACAGGCACATGGTACAAGCATTTGCTTTTGCTTACGATCGGCCAGTTTGTCACTGCGACGTTTCTTGACTTCGCGTTCGTCCTGCATCGCGATTGCAAACAGATCGTCTTCCCCGGATTTCGCGCCGCGAGTTGCTTTGGAAGGAACTTCTGTTCCGGGTGAACTTGTCTCATCCGCCTTTACATGTGCCGATGACGCCGCTTGTGCTGGAGGCGGACCGACCGGAGTTTGATCTTTTGGTTTGTCCGGACCGTCAACTGAAGCAACCGGCTG
>JAYVNW010000432.1:0-1854 GCA_043758225.1 Candidatus Kuenenia sp.
GAACCCAAAACTGACCAGGATGATTGGGTAGAGAATCTGCCAGATCAGCCCGATGGTCGCCGGGGCGGGCGTCCAAGAGGGTTTGGAGAGCGAGTTGTAACCAGTCAATCCAGGGCATCTGTGATCCTGCCTTACTTCTTCTTGATGGCCTTATGGCCCCACTCGCACATGACCTTGGTGATCGGGCGCAGCGACTACTCGACCTTGGGCGGCACTTCGGTGCAGGCTGTCGGCGCATCACTCAGGTGCCGAACCCTTTTCATGCAACTTAAAGCGCTTGCACTGCGTCCCTGTTTCTGGCGACTCTGCTTGATAGCTTCGAAGCATGGATCGAGATTTAAGGTTTGAGGATCAGCATTAAATGAAAAAAGGCTCGATGGGGTTAAATCCCGTCGAGCCAGTCATATTGAATTTCCGAAGTGGCCCCAAAAAGGCCCCAGAAAATGGCCCCAAGAAAAGGCCCCAGAACAGTCGTCGTAAATCCTTGTCATTTAACGACTTAAAGTGGAGGATAACGGGGTCGAACCGATGACCTCTTGCATGCCATAAACGATAGACTGAAAGTCGTTTCAGTAGAAAACATAATCTTTCCATTGGTATTTGTACCATCTGGCAGAGTCTCGTCAATTCTCATTCGGTATCAAACTACCTAAAGAAAACGCAGTAGTTTTCTGTTTTTAGGTAGCGACCGTAGGTACTCGGATGAAAACGTAGGTAGTTTTTCAGGTAAGTCCGATTCCATGAATAAAGCCCGATCACCTTTCGATGTACGGGCTTCTCTGGATCTCAATTCACTGCCAGCATCGACGGCCACAGCATCCATGCGACCACTGGACCGGCCTTGGAAGTCAATCGACACTTCCATCGTGAAAAGGAAGTGAACACGCCACCGGTATGACTTCCAGATTGCAACGGGCTTCCCTGTGTTCGTGTGACGTCGGCACCTGCTACGCGACAAATACCCCACCATCACTATCGCAAGAGCGTCACGGGCTTCCTGTGCGTTACCGCTCTTGATGTCGGCAGCGATCTCAGGATGCTCCGCAAGAATTCGCTCGCACGCCGAAACTGACTTCGCGTTCGTACCATGCAACTTGGCGACCTTGTCGCGTGTCTTGTCGTTTTGTTGTGGGATTTTTCCCACCACAGATTTCGGCTTCCGTTTCTTCGCTTCCTTCGCTTGCAGCTTCATCGGCTCAATAACAGCTTCAACGAATTTCGGATCTAATTTCTTCCGTTCCGCCAATGCCATTGCCGACTGCGATGATGTTACAACGATCTCATCGAAACGCCGTTTGTGTCGGTACGTCATCCGTTGCAGAATAGAACTCATCGAGCTTGTCGGAATGCTTCGCTATTTTGCGGTAGGAGGTGACAGTGTTCTTGTCGAAAAAATCTATCCCATCAGATAGGACAGTTTTCTTCCCCCTTCCAGTTTCCTTAGGTGATTTCGCTGGCAGCAATTTCCCGATCTTCGCTTTGATCTTCAGAATTCCCTTAGCCTCCAGCAGATCCCGTTTTCGCCGTTTCTTCTCTTATCGCAGATCCTCACGTGAACGCGGTGTATCAGTTTCTTCACACCAGTCGAGCAACTCGTCAGCGTCGGATCTGCCCTGAACTTCCTGATGGTGAGCGAACGTCAGGTTTACCCGCCGGCGGGTAAACTCGAATGCTTCACAAACACTTTTCGCATTGTTTGCAGTGCCGTAAGGAATGCCAAACCGCTCGCAAATTTCCTCAAGCGTCCCTTGCTCCCATTTCGGCAATTTGGCTTTCAGCCAGTCGCCGACGTACCAACTAAGCCATGACGCCAAACGAAAAACGCCGCCCGCCATTCTCAAAACGGGCGACGCC
>JAYVNW010000433.1:0-4691 GCA_043758225.1 Candidatus Kuenenia sp.
AATGCAGCCAAAGCACAGCGAGACACCGTTCAGCTGACGTCACTGGAAGCTCAGGCTGCTTTGACTGAAAAGCAGCAATTGATTGCAGCAGCTCAAAAGGCGATGCCGGAAGCTCAGGCCGTTGCGACAGCTAACGATCAAAAGGTGAAAGACCTGACGGCTAGTCTCGCCGCAACTGAAGTTCAGAAGGTCGCTCAACTGGATGTAATGAAGAAGACTCAAACAGCGGTTCCAATGCTGAAGGCAGCGTTGGAGCAGGCAAAAGCAGCGTTGGCGGCATTGCCGGACAATGCTGAGATCAAGACTTCGACAGAAAATCTTGCTGTAGTGGCAGATCGTCTGGAAAAATCCATTGTTACCATCACAGAACAAGTGACGGCAATGGATACGTCGATGGCAACTGCAAAGACCGAAATGGAAGCGGCAGCCAAGGCTGTGGTTACAGCGACCGAGACAATGAAAAATGCCGAACAGACAGTGCAGAAAATAGCTGCTGAAGTCCCGGCGATTGAAGCTGTTGTCACATCCACGACTGCAGAATTGACAACCGCCGAACAGGCCGTACAAGCCGCTGCGACTATCGTTGAAACTCGACGTCAGCAATTGCGACCTCAACTGCAGTTGACGTCAGCCAACTGATTTGAATTCGGTTTTGGAATTGCTGATCGAAAGTTGGACGGGACCGGAGTTCCGTCCGATGGTTTCCATGAACACTGATTTCGTTGTGCTACTTCAGGCTACGACGCTTGAGCAACGCTTCTACTGTTGGTTCGCTGCCGCGAAATGCTTTGTAGGAATCCATGGGATCTCGACTACCGCCAACCGAAAGAATCGTATCGCGGAAACTTTGGCCGTTTTCGCGAGTGAGTCCGCCACGAGTCTGCATATAGGCAAAAGCGTCTGCTGCCAGAACCTCGCTCCACAAGTATGCGTAATAGCTGCTTGAATAACCGCCGGACCAGATATGAGCAAAGTATGCGGTTCGATAACGCGGTGGAACAGCCGAGTCGTCGATACCAAATTTCTTCAACGCAGCGGATTCGAATCGTTCAGCGTCTGCTGGCGTTTCGCCTGATGAAAGAGTGTGCCATTCGAGATCCAGCAATGCAGCCGCCAGATACTCCAGGGTATCAAATCCCTTGTTGAATTTGTTCGCACGGATAACCTTGTCCAGAAGTTCCTTTGGAATTTGTTCACCCGTTTTGTAATGTTTCGCGTAGTTGCTTAGTACTTCCGGTTGGATTGCCCAGTCTTCTTCAAACGTCGATGGAAATTCAACGAAGTCACGTGGCGTTGCAGTACCAGAAACTGACGGATACGTCACATTTGAAAACATGCCGTGTAATGCATGGCCCATTTCATGGAACATCGTCGTAACGTTGTCAAAGCTGATGAGTGCTCGTTCACCTGCGGCAGGTTTTGGGATATTCAACACGTTGACAATCACAGGCTTTTCGTGAAGCAAATGAGACTGATCCACGAAGGAACTCATCCACGCCCCGCCCCGCTTTGTATCGCGTTTGAAAAAATCCACGTAGTAGATGGCAAAGTGACTGCCGTCCTTATCAAACACGTCGAAAACACGCACGTCAGGATGGTAAACCGGCAGGTCAGTGCGTTCACGGAATTCAATTCCGTAGAGCTTATTCATGGTAAAGAAGACGCCGTTTTTCAGGACGTTGTCGAGTTCAAAATAGGGTTCCACCGCAGCTTCATCAACTTCGAAGCGTTGCTTGCGAACCTTCTCCGAATAGTATTCCCAGTCCCACGCTGCGAGTTCATGATCGGCACCGCTGGCTTTGATCATGGCCTTCAGGTCGGCCGCTTCATTGTGGACCTTCGCCAAAACGCCGGGAACAAGATCAGCCAACATTTTGCGAGCAGCATCCGGGGTTTCCGCCATCTGGTTTTGGAGTTTGTATGCAGCATGGTTCGGGAAGCCGAGCAGCTTCGCGCGTTCTGCTCGGAGCTGAGCGATCTCAAGGATCAACGGACGATTGTCGATGCCGCCGTCCCTCCCAAGGCCTCGATATGCCGAGGCCTCCCAAATGCGCTGACGGGTCTTGCGGTTGTTTAAAGTCGTCAGTAGCGGCACGCGAGTTGTGTTCGTGATTTCGAGCAGATACTTTCCAGACTTGCCACGTTTCTCCGCACCTTCGGCGGCCGCTTTGATGGCGGCTTCATTCATGCCGTCCAGTTCAACTACGTTGTCGATGAAGACTGACCGTTCTTCTGTAATGGCGAGAAGATTCTCTTCGAATTTCGTTTCGAGCTTTGAAAGCTGCTCGTTCAGAACGCGAATACGAGCCTGTTGTCCTTCATCCAGTTTCGCACCGGCACGCACAAAGCTTTCGTAATGCTGTTTAAGAACTTCGCGTTGCTCTTCGTTCAGTCCCAGCGTATCGCGAGCTTCGTAAAGCGTTTCAACGCGAGCGAACAACCGATGGTTCAGCAGAATATTGTCTGAATGTACCGCCTGCAAAGGGGCCAGTTCTGTCTCAATATTCTGCAGGTCTTTCGATTTCTCTGCCGATGTCATGTTGGAAAAAACGTTCCGGACGCGAGTCAGCAGGGCACCTGACTTTTCAATTGCCACGATCGTATTCTCGAAGGTGGGCGCTTCTATTTGGGTGGCAATAGCCTCCATCTCGGCCAACTGCAATTTCATGCCGACCATAAATGCAGGCTGGTAATGCTCAAGTCGAATCCTGTCGAACGCTGGCGTATGAAACGGCAGTGAACTTGGAGCCGCGAAAGCATTGTCGGCAGAAAGTTGCATATCTGAATCAGGAGAAGATTGGGCAGTCACGATGGGATTGGGCTCCGTTGAAGCAGCAATTGCGAATTGAGAAAACTGGACGGTACCGGTCAATGTCAGCACCGCCACAAATTTGGTCATTGGTTTCATTATCGATCACCCCTTAGTAGAGTTCAGAACCTCGCCTGTCGCTGCGACAGAAACTCGACCAACGCCTTGTCGAACGGCATACTTGTGTCGAGCGGCACGTAGTCCGCACCGATACTCACGCACACGGAACGAAAACGTTCACGGAGTTCTGCAACAGCTTCCAGATAGTCGCCGCGAATGCCTGCGGCATCAACAATTTCGTGGTCTTGCGATTCGGGCTCGAGCAGATCGACACTGCCGGAAAATGGAAACGTGACTTCTGCTTCATCCAGAATATGAAACAGAATCACGTCGTGACCTCGATAACGCAGCATTCGCAAAGCTTCAATAATCTCATCGGGCTCCGCGAGCAGATCCGACATCAGCATCATCAGGCTGCGATGTCGAATCATTGCGGCGACGCGCCGCAGGTTTCCACCGATGTTTGTATTCCCTGTTGGCTTGCAGCGCTGCAGAACCGAGAGAATATCACCGAGATGAGATCTTCGGCTGCGGGCGGGCAGGCTGGCTCGCAATTCATCATCAAATGTCATCAGGCCAATCGGGTCCTGTTGATGAATCATCAGATAGCTGATCGACGCTGCCAGACAAACCGCATAGTCGAACTTTGTCAGAGTCTGACGATAGGTGTACCCCATGCTCCGAGACAGATCCATCAGCAGATAGCCTGTGATATTCGTCTCGGCTTGGTACCGTTTGATGTAAATACGGTCGGTGCGAGCGAAGACTTGCCAATCAATGTCCTTCGGGTCGTCGCCCGGTTCGTATCGTCGATGTTCGCTGAATTCGACACTAAAGCCCTGGAACGGACTTGTGTGCAGCCCGGAAAGCAATCCCTCCACAATAAACTTCGCGCGAAGATCCAGACGAGCGATGCTCTGGATCACTTCGGGCTTGAGGTACTGTTCGGCAGAGGACATCGTTAATTGATCTTGTATCCGGCAACAAAAGACAGGTAGTTTAAGATATCATGGTATTGTTGCGACAACGATCGAATTGGAAAAGTGTAACACTGCCTCGTTTCAGCCTGTTCCACCCAGCTAATCATGCAGGCGAGATCGCCCCAACTATCCAGATTCTGTTGACCGATTGAACTGGCGATTGGTCAATTGCACTGAAATTGGCAATCGCACCTCAAAGCCAACTGTTGCGAGATCTCGCGAACGATGTCGCGATACACAACTGATTCCGATGCCGCGCTTCCAAAGTCAGCGGCTGTTTTCATTGACTTTTGAAACGGAACGCTGCTCTTTACCGTTTGTTTTGCCTTCTAACGAAAGTATTTCAATATTCTCCTGACATTTATTGTCGATACCTCCTATACTTGGAAAGTCGAACGCATAAGCAGATTGCTTCTCCTTAGGGTTCGGCACCCATTCTGCCTGCATTGGGCGTATCGCAAAACGCCTGATATTGCGTCAGTTATCTGACGATCAGAGCCTTCGTGGTGTTGCTGAATGTTTCAGCAGTCACCTTTGACCGGCTTAAGAACCTCTGAATTTGCAGTGGGAACGGTTTGCTTCGCCGGTCGTTCCTCTGAAGACCAATTTTACGCAGCATAGCGGCCACGTCACTAACGTCGCCCTGATGAAGTTGCAGCAAGACAGTCACCGTCTGTGTGGTGATTTAACCGGAATATTTCGGTTTGGCGTTTCACACGTGTGAGGCCGTTTAATCTGTCGCAAAGTTTCGCGACGATTACTGACTTGTCGTTATGCCCTGTGTGGGCAAGAAGTATTGAATGACTACGATTTTTGTTGGAAACCTCTCATTTACGGCCACT
>JAYVNW010000434.1:0-2239 GCA_043758225.1 Candidatus Kuenenia sp.
GGCAGCGGACGGTTGAGGTTATCGCGAACTTCGAACGTATGATCGATGCCAAGGGCATGATACATTGTCGCGCTGAGGTCTCCGGTTGATACAGGATCACGATCCGGAACGGCGCCGTACTTGTCTGACACACCGTAAACAGCCCCGCCCTGTACCCCGCCACCAGCCATTAAAACCGTGTAGCACTTCGGCCAATGATCGCGACTGATGTTCGCATTGATCTTTGGCGTGCGTCCGAATTCGCCCATCCAGATCACCAGAGTTTCGTCCAGCAGGCCACGATCACTGAGATCGTTCAACAGGACAGGCAACGTGCGATCCGTCACAGGAAAATGCCATTCAGGCAGGATTTCGTACATTCGCGTATTATCAAACCCATGCGTATCCCAGCCGCCATCGGTCTTGCTTCGCCCGCCGATGCTCTGAGCAAAATACACCGTCACAAATTTCACACCGGACTCAACCAGACGCCTCGCCAGCAGACAGCCCTGACCGTACGTCGTGCGACCGTATACTTCGCGCAACACTGTCGGTTCTTTGGACAGATCAAACGCTTCACGCACTTTTTCGGAATTCAGCATCTCCAATGCGCGGTTATAGTAAGCATCCAGTCCCTGAGCTGCAGCAGACTGATCCAGAGTTTTAGCCTGCTGGTTAATGATCTGCTGCAGAGCTCGTCGATCTCCAAGGCGAGCGAGTGAGATATCTGACGGCAGACTAAGCTGCGACAATCGAAAATCCTCGTCGTTCGGATCGTTCCGAAAGAACAGCGGATCGTGCTGCTTACCAAGAAAACTTGCTCTCTGACCAGGCGTCGTGGATCCATCGGAAATCTGATACGGGTACGATACAAACGTCGGCATCCCGTTTGTATTTGGAGCAACCGCATCGACCACGGAGCCGTAGCCGGGAAAAAGATCCAGCGATTCGCGAAGTCGTTGATCGTCAATTGGCGGCTCATAGCCTGTCAGCGCTGTGTAGCCTGCGGAATTGTGATTGTTCATCGTGTGATGCACTGTTCGAATCTGCGCCACGCGATGCATGATCTTTGCGGTCTCCGGCAGGTGTTCACAAACTGCCATACCGGGAACTGACGTTGGAATCTGTTTGTACAGAGAGCGATAGCCATCAGGCGCGTTTGGTTTCATGTCGAAGGTATCGACATGGCTCGGTCCGCCCCATTGAAACAGAAAAATGACCGACTTTGCTCGTCCTGATTTCGGAACCACCGCATTCAGAGTTTCTTCAGCACGCAGCAATCGGGGAAGATTCATCCCCAATAAACCAGTTCCTCCAATTCGAATCAGGTCACGTCGATTTAATTGGTTGATATGCGATAACATGGCTCTGTCCGTACAATTCCAGATTGAGATTACATTCGCCGAATGACGTTACAGATCATACCGATCAAAGTCAGTCGCGAAAACTGGATATTGTCTCTGTCAGTGCCTGGAAGAGATTTGCGGGCAATGCAAGACCGTTCAACCTGGATTTAATATGCCATCAGATAGATCATCAGGCCAGTCTGCCATGACGCAATTGTTGTCGTGACAGGAAAAAGCATCGACATTCGCATTTTCCACATCAGCACTAATAGTGACAGTACCATCACTGTTCCTGCCAGCTTCACGCGAACGAAAATCCCCACCTGACCGTCGGCAATTTCCAGTAACCACCTTCCCATCGGATTTTCTTCCATCATCCAGATCATGTCGCGGAAGCGTACGATCAGGTATACGTCGTACAATGAGACCGCAGCGATTACGACCACGAACAGCGGAAACCAGAGTTGCCAACGCCGAAATTCCAGAATGGTCCCACTAATCGCGATTCCCATGGCAGACTTCATTGCAGTACTCCTCAAGCAAGGCTTTGCTGATTTAGCGAATCATTTATGAACCAACCGTCGTCACCGTCGATTGCTCAGGCATGATGCATCCGTATCGTTAAGTTTCTTCACGTTGTTCTGTGAAGAACGCATGAGTGGGGCCAAGGCAAAGTCCGCGCCAGTTGTGGTGTGTTCCCGAAAGCGGCGCATGAAAACTCATCGAATCTTCACACGCGATGGACGCATGTAACGATTGCATCCACCAGAAATTAACAGCCCGCATACTGAGTAAGCAGCAGTGCTTGAATGCGTGGCGGTGGTGGCAGCACCTGTGCAGTGTTCGTGCAGATTTTCATGCAATACCGAGAATCGGCAGTTTTTGCCGGCTGCTTTTAGAATGAGCAGCTCTGT
>JAYVNW010000435.1:0-4481 GCA_043758225.1 Candidatus Kuenenia sp.
ATCAACAACGAACGTCGTGAATTCGAAAGTGCTGACCCACTGAAAGAACTGGATCGTCTGGTTTCGCAATATCAGTCGGCCTCAATTCCGGGCCTGCCACGGTTCTGCGGCGGAGCTGTTGGATATGCGGGCTACGATGTCATTCGTTACACCGAACACCTGCCCAACGTTCCTACCGACGATCGACATCTGCCTGATCTGAGTTTTGCATTTTACGATGTGATGGTCGTCTTTGATCATATTCGAAAAGTGGTCATTGCCGTTGCATTAGCTGACACTCAACTCAATAAACCTGATGAAGCCAGAGCCGGCGCGGAGGCACGATTGGATGTCCTGTGCCGTCAATTGACATTCAGCGGCGGTGATGTGACTCTGACCGACATTGATCTGACCATTGAGCCCACGCCGAATGTGAAATCAAATTTTACGCAGCCACAATTCCACGCAGCCGTGGAAAAATGCCGAGAATACATCAAAGCCGGCGACATCTTTCAGGTCGTCATCAGCCAGCGACTGGAATACAAAAGTCCGGCGCAGCCACTGGATGTTTACCGATCGCTGCGGATGGTGAATCCAAGTCCGTTCATGTTTCTGCTGAAGACGCCGGATGTGGACCTGGTTGGTAGTTCACCGGAAATCATGGTTCGTGTCGAAGACGGCGAAGCGACTATCCGACCATTGGCAGGCACTCGACCTCGCGGGAAAACGCCTCAGGAAGATCGCGAATTTGCGGAAGAGTTGCTCGCCGATCCCAAAGAACGTGCGGAACACGTGATGCTGATCGATCTTGCACGTAACGATGTTGGCCGCGTCGCAGAATACGGCACAGTGTCGCTGACCGACGTGATGGTTGTTGAAAAATACAGCCACGTGATGCACATAACGTCCAACGTTTGCGGTCAGCTTCGCGAAGGCTTATCGGCAATCGAAGCACTGCGAGCGGGCTTGCCTGCCGGAACTGTTTCCGGGGCTCCCAAAGTGCGAGCGATGGAAATTATCGATGCCATCGAGCCGCTTAAACGTGGTCCCTACGGCGGCGCGGTTGGGTACATCGATTTCACTGGCAACATGGATACCTGTATCGCACTGAGAACTTTGGTCATCAAAGATGGCACGATCTACATTCAGGCCGGTGCCGGAATCGTTGCTGACAGTGTCCCGGAAATGGAATACCGCGAAACTCTGAATAAAGCTCGCGCGATGCTGAAAGCCATTCATATCGCGGAAACACAGTTGCTGGAGACCCAAGAATAGTGACTTCGGCCTGGAATACACTCAGGGGACATCAGGAGCAACGAGCTCTCTTTGCGCGATCTCTGGCACGTGGCCGGTTGTCTCATGCCTATGTGCTGACAGGGCCGGATGGCATTGGCAAACGTAAGTTCGCTCGACTGCTGGCTCAATCGATGTTCTGTCGCGAACATGCCGAAGACAAAATCGAAGCGTGCGGTGAATGTCGCACGTGCCGTGGTTTCGTGGCGGGGAACTGGCCGGACTTTATAGAGATTGGATTACCGTCTGGAAAAACAGAAATCCCGATTTCATTGATTCTTGGTGACGCCGACAAGCGCGGCCGGGAAGGATTATGCTTTGAATTGTCGATGGCACCTCAGGCATCTGGACGTCGCGTTGCTCTCATCAACGATTCGCACCGCATGAATCAGGAAGGCGCGAACGCACTGTTGAAGACGCTTGAAGAACCACCATCCAGAGCATTGATTCTATTGGTCTGCGACAACCCGGATTCTCTGTTGCCAACCATTCGATCCCGGTGCCAGGTAATTCGTTTCTTCCCGCTCACCGAAGCCGACGTCAGCGACATCCTGCTGAAGGAAGAAATGGTCGAATCACCGGAAGAGGCCGTCCAGATTGCAGCCATGTCGGAAGGCAGCATCACTCTCGCTCAGCAGCTGATTAATCCTGATCTGCGAGCCCTGCGAGAAATGGTCAGCAGTCAACTGGAACAGCTCGAACAGATGCACCCACTGGAAGTTTCAAAGCACGTCTGTGAGCAGTTGGAAAAGATCTCAACAGGGACCGAAGAACAACGCCGCAATGCCAAATGGCTGCTGCGTTTTATCGCGGGATTCCTCAATGACCGTTTGAAGCGACTGACGTCAGGAGATTTTTCTGATCCGCTGCTGAAGCGTTTTGGAGTCCGTTCGGGTGTCGATCTGCTCGCTCCGTTGCTCGACCGTATCATCGTCGCCGCGCATCAGATTGAGGGAAACTCACCCGTGCGATTGGTTATGGAAGCCATGTTTGACGACATTGCGCGGCAACTTCGATTCAGCCCGCTTTCCTCTCGATAAAGGCGAAAAGAATCAGGAAACTATGCTGCCGCGAGTGCGTCTTCGTTCACATTAACCAGCATCTTCCGGATGACGTCATCAGCACTAATGCCTTCTGCCTGACCTTCAAAGTTCAGGATCATGCGATGACGCAGGACCGGCAATGCTAACGTCTTCAAATCCTCGCGAGCGACGTGATATCGGTTGTCGAGGATCGCGCGGATTTTTGCTCCCATAATCAACGCCTGCAAGCCGCGAGGGCTGGCTCCGTAGCGGACGTATTTTTTTGCAGCAGGCGATGCAAGTTCATGGTCCGGATGCGTCGCGACGACCAGTGCAATTCCATACCGTCGGACGTCGTTGGCAATCGGGATCATGCGCGACAGTTGCGACATTTCAAGAATGCGTTCGCCAGTCAACACCGCTTCCGCTTTTGGCTTCAGATTTTCGGTCGTGCGATCAAGAATGGTTTCCAGATCTACAACTTTTGGATACTTCACAAGTAACTTCACAAAAAAGCGATCCAGCTGCGCTTCCGGCAGCGGATACGTACCTTCCATTTCCAATGGGTTCTGAGTTGCCATGACAAAGAATGGCTCAGCAAGCTTGTGCGTCACGCCTGCCACTGTTATCGAATGTTCCTGCATGGCTTCCAGCAGCGCGGATTGAGTTTTGGGAGTTGCCCGGTTGATTTCATCTGCCAGCAAAACGTTGGCAAACAGAGGCCCCTTTTGAAATTCGAAAACCTTGCGACCATTCCCTGCTTCCGCGATGATCTGCGTTCCGATTAAATCTGCAGGCATGAGGTCCGGCGTAAACTGAATGCGATGAAACTCAAGATGCAACGCATCTGCCAGCGTACGCACGGTCAGTGTTTTACCGAGCCCCGGGACGCCTTCGAGCAGTACGTGGCCACCAGCGATCAGCGAAATTAACGTGTCGTCCAGAATGTCCTGCTGTCCGACGATGACCTTTGATATCTCCGCTTTCAGTCGGTGAAAATCTTTACGAAAGTCATCAAGTTGCTGCTTGATCTGTTCATCGACGTTCATAGAGGGCACGACCTGTTGGAGGGTAACGTGGTTTGTACAGTGGGCAAATTTTGAAAGTCGCTGCTAATTACATGCGGCGGTAAAATGGTTTCTACCAATTGGCGTGGGGCAAGAGTAGTGTCAGTACCATGAAAACCAGGTGGCTGTAACTTTTTCAGTGACTTATACCGGCCGGATTTTTGAAAGCCTGCAACTGAGCGAGGTTTCAAGGCAGCCTGCAACTACCGTCAGCAAACGCGAAAGACCGCGACCAGTAAAACTGATCGCGGTCTTTGCTTGTTTCAGAATCGACGTGAACTGCGAACGGTGGATACGTTTGCGAATCAGACGAGGATCGAGTCACGTTAGAACGTGCACTCATTGGTGATCCGGGTCTACGCGGTTGTTTTGAGATCTCCGTCGGGGTTACAGATGTCGAATCTGAAAAACTGCAGCGTGCGAAAACGTTGACAGTCGTGTTCACCTGAATGATCGGCTGCCGACGCCGCTCGCTAAAGTCCTAATTCTGCACTTTCCGACAGAATCCTGAATGGTACGAAAGTAGCTCAGGCAAATTGCGAGCCAATCGAATTTATTGTAGGGTGCCCACCGCGAAGCGCAAGACGCCATTTTCCGCACTTTCCCTATTGGAACGTTACGCTCCCCCGTTCGAACACCCTTGTATTTTTGAGTGATCCTCAACTATGTCCAGAGCTCTTCCAGTGATTGAATCATCAGTTCTTGATACTTTGAACAGTCCGATGATGGTGATCTTTCGCGATCGTCTGCAGGCAAATCTTGACAGCATGCTTGTCATGGCCGGTCACCCCAGTCGTTTGCGACCGCACTGCAAGACTCACAAGATGGAACACATTATTCGGATGTGGGTGGAACAGGGCGTGACCAAGCACAAGGCCGCGACGATTGCGGAATGTGAAATGCTGGCTGTTGCCGGAGCCACAGACATCCTGTTCGCCTATAATCCGGTGGGGCCAAACATCGGCCGCGTTGTCGCACTTGCCGCAAAGTATCCTGCATGTCGAATTTCCGTCACTGCGGATCACGAACGGCCGTTGCAACTTTTGTCAACGGCGGCGGAGAAAGCAAATGTCACCATCGGTGTTATGCTCGACGTGAATGTTGGCATGAACCGCACAGG
>JAYVNW010000436.1:0-4281 GCA_043758225.1 Candidatus Kuenenia sp.
CGCACATCCAAATCGAAGCCATGTTGCTTAGCTTCCAACTGCGACATCCCGATCGCAGCCAGGCACGGGGACGTAAAGACCACTCGCGGGACGACTCCATAATCGGGTTTTCGATCAACCAATTCGGCGAACAGATTCTTCACGACCGCCCTCGCTTGTTCGTTCGCTACCGGAGTAAGCTTTGGTTGATCGTGGTCTGCACAATCTCCGGAAGCGAACACATGCGGATTGGAAACGCTGCGCATGAACTCGTCCACTAAAACACCCTGCTTGCTATGTTGAACGTCGCCGGCATCGAGATTCAAGTCACCAATGTTCGGCACGCGCCCAGCCCCGTGGAAGACCAGTTTTGTGGTAATCGTTTGCTGCTCACCGTCTTCATCCCCGGTCACGACTTGTAGCGCGCCATCGTTTTCTCTCGAAACCGATTCAACCCTCGAACCGCAAATGAAGTGTATGCCGATTCCGGTTGACCAACGCGTCAACTGATCGACCAGATCGGGATCGAATCCTTTCAACGGACGTGCATGGTGGTCGATTACCGTGACTTTGCTACCGTAGCGAGCGACGACATGCGCGAACTCCATCGAGATGTATCCGCCCCCAATGAACACGACATGGTCAGGCATTTCGCTCAGTTCGAAAAATTCGGCGCTATGTGTTACGTGCTCCTCGCCGTTGATCCCCAATGGTACAGGACGAGCGCCGGTGCCGATGAAAATCCGCTTCGCGTCAAGATGCCGACCATCGACCTCGATCGACGTTGGTCCCGCGAACCTGGCAATACCGTGAAACGTTGCAATGCCCAGTTTCTGAAACGATTGTTCGCTCTTCTGCAAAACGGGTTGAGTGAACTCACGTTTGAACGCTAAAAGTTGTGGCCAATCGATACTCGCTTCAAAGAACGTACCCAGTTTGCCGTTGGCGCGACGAACCTGGTCGATCAGGTTTCCTGCGTTTGTGTAAACCTTCTTCGGGTTGCAACCTTGGAGCGCGCAGGTTCCGCCGTACCCGCGCGACTCGACCACGGCGACGGACTTTCCAGTCTCTGCGGTCTTCTTCGCCACCGTTCCGGCGGAGGGTCCGGTGCCAATGACAATCAAATCGAATTGATTACTGTCGCTCATGGCAGCTGAATGTCCAGGCCATGGTTGAAGCGATTGGTGAAGTTCGCCAGCGCGACGGCGCCTGCCAGGCTGACGAGTTGCTTATCGTTCAGGAATGCTTTCAGCTTTGTAACGGTGGCCGTATCGACACGGGCCTGCGTTGTCAGTTGCTCCGCATACGACAACACTGCCTTCTCTTGATCGTCAAAGGCGTCGCTGCTCTGACAGCTATCGATCGCCTCAAGTTGTGCGGCCGTGATACCCGCCTTGACGGCAGCTTGTTTGTGGTAGTGCGAACAGTAGTCACACTTATTAATTTGCGAGGACTTGAAATAGGCAAGTTCGCGAAACTTGTCGGGCAGGTCGTTACGAATCCCATCGTTGATCTGAGTCAATCCCCCCAGCACATCGGGCTGGTACGCCGCCGTGCTGAAGATGTTCATAGATTTACCAAACTTTTCTTCGATGGCTTTCAGGATTGGCTGCGATTTTGCCGGTGCATCGGCGATGTTGAGTGGTTTGACGTGCGGCATGATAAGTGATCTCGTTTCAAAAGGTAGGGACTGATGACATGCGTTGAATGGTATGCGTAGACGCTGCAGACCAGAATTTACCGCAATTCTCGCGCCGTTAACTCAGGGATGGGACACAGCTGGGCTGACAGCAATTTGTATTGAGTGTCGGGATTGCGCATCACTTCTTTGCTACGCCTGACTGAACAGAAAGGCGCGTTGATTAGCATGCTTCCAGGATGCTTCACTGATTGCCTCTCGAGACACCCCGCTTCAAAGTCGATCGTGCTTCCTGTAGACTTGTTTTAATTTAACTCAACCAGCACGAAGTCCGGGTGTGATGGTATACCCGAAAAATATTTTTCTCGACTTATTTGCTTGCGCGATGCGATCGACTTCGCAACGGCAGAGGTACAGCCCATGAAACGGACCATTGACCGACCGGTGTTGACCAGCGTCGGGTTGATGGTGGCGTTGCTGCTGCTCATCTCCGGACTTAACTACTGGAACACCCGCCAACTCCACGAGGACGCTCGTCGGGTCGCTCACACGCGCGACGTGCTGGCCTTGATCTCCGACGTGATGCTGGCGTTGGTGGACGCCGAGACGGGGCAGCGGGGCTTTCTTATCACCGGCAAGGACGAATTCTTTCAGCCCTACGTCGAAGCCCTCGCCCGGTTGGACGGCCTCATGGCGAAGCTGAAAGTCCAGACCAAGGGCGATCTCGGCCAGCAAGCCTTCATTACCAAACTGGAAGAGATGACCGCCGTGCGGTTGGGCCAGATGAAAGAGGTCATTGAATTGCATCGCAAGGACGAAAAAGCGGCGCAGGCGTTTGTGCTTACCGGGAAGCCGAGGATGCAGATGGACGCCATTCGCCGCCATGTTGCCGACATGGAGAAGGTGGAAAGCGACTTGCTCAAGGAGCGGGAGAGTAAGTCCGACACCACCTATCGATTTGCCGTGATGACCGGTCTGCTCACCGTCGTCCTGGGACTGGTCACGGTCGGGGCGTTTGTCTGGCTCGTGCGACGCAGTTTGCGGACCCGAGAGCAAGCCGCCGCCGTCATTGCTGAACAAGGCGAGCGGATGCGTACGACGCTCGCCAGTATTGGGGATGCGGTTATCTCGACCGATGCCAAAAGCCGCATCACCAACATGAACGCCGTGGCCGAGTCGCTGACCGCTTGGACGAACGCCGAGGCGATGGGTGAGTCGCTCGACGCCGTGTTTCGCATCGTGAACGAGGAAACGCGCCAGCCGGTCCTCAATCCAGCGACCAGGGCATTGAAAGAAGGCGTGATTGTCGGGCTGGCGAACCACACCATTCTGATCGCCAAAGATGGCACGGAGCGGTTCATTGACGACAGTGCCGCCCCGATCCGCTGCAAGGACGGCGAGATCGTCGGCTGCGTGCTGATCTTCCGCGACATCAGCACACAGCGGCAGGCTGCACGGCGTCTGGCCGAGAGCGAGGCGCGCAAGACGGCGATCCTCGACACGGCCCTCGACTGCATCATCACCTGCGACTACGTCGGCAAGATCGTCGAGTTCAACCCCGCCGCCGAGCGAACGTTCGGCCATCGCCGTGAGGACGTGGTGGGCCGGGAAATGTCCGAGATTGTCGTCCCGCCCTCACTGCGGCAGCGCCATCTCCAGGGTATGGCCCGCTTCATGGATACGAGGCAGAGCCGCATCCTCGGCAAGCGACTTGAGATGGCGGGGGTGCGGGCGGACGGCAGCGAGTTCCCTGTCGAGTTTTCCGTGACCGAAATCCCGTCGCCGGACGGCCCGCCGCTGTTCACCGCCTACCTGCGGGACGTGACGGACCGACACAGGGAGAAAAAGGCATCGGCGGATCGGAACCGGCTCACGGCATTGCGGGCCGACACGAGTGCCGCCCTCAATCTGAGTGATGACCCGCGGATCGCTTTGCAGGAATGCGCCGCCTCGCTCGTCCGTCATCTGGACGTGGCCTTCGCCCGCATCTGGACGCTCGACGAGGCCGGGACGGTGCTGGAGTTACAAGCCAGCGCGGGCCTGTACACGCACCTGGACGGGCCGCACGGCCGCGTGAAGGTCGGCGAGTTCAAGATCGGTCGCATTGCCAAAAACCGCCAACCGCTTTTGACGAACGACGTGCCGCACGACCCCAACATCAGCGACCCGGCTTGGGCCGGGCGTGAAGGCATGGTCGCCTTCGCCGGGTATCCCCTGCTGGTCGGTGAGGAGGTCGTGGGCGTGATGGCGATGTTCGCCCGCACGGCGATCCCCGAAAATGTGCTCGAAGATTTGCGGCCCATTGCGGCCGGCATCGCCCAATTCATCGACCGCAAGCGGGCCGAGGACGCCCTCCACCGCAGCGAGCAGAACCTGGCTGACTTCTTCGAAAACGCCAACGTGGGCTTGCACTGGGTCGGGCCAGACGGAATCATCCTCCGCGCCAACCGGGCTGAGATGGATCTACTGGGCTACACTTCAAAAGAGTATATCGGCCACCACATCGCTGAGTTTCACGCCGATCAGCCTGTGATCGACGATATTTTGGCCTGCTTGACACGTGGCGAAATGCTGCGGGAATACCCGGCGAGGCTTCGCTGCAAAGACGGTTCGATCCGCGACGTACTCGTCAACTCCAGCGTGCTGGTCGAGGATGGACGGTT
>JAYVNW010000437.1:0-3053 GCA_043758225.1 Candidatus Kuenenia sp.
GTCCGTCGATAGGGCAGCAGACCTACGATGGCGCGGTGATTTCCAGCGTGCGTATGGCTAATTTGCGAACGCGGCATTCATTGACGTCGATGCTCAAACCCGGGCCGTTGAGACGTTTGCCTTTGCCGCCATAATCGAAAGTGAGATCCTGCTCTGTAAGAGTATCACGCACCAGAAATCGATCGAAGCTGCCCTCCAGATAGCGAATGGCAGGCACGTTGCAGGCGAAATGGCGTCCAGCGGCGGAGAGTATTCCGGTTTCGCCAACCTGACACCCAAGTTGATACCCGATTCCGTGTTTGCGGGCGAGCGCCGCGATTGCAAGTGAATGGGAAATTCCGCCGCACTTTGAAAGTCGAATGTTGAAAAAATCACACCATCCCCCCGCTATCGCGCGCTGAGCGTCTTCAAGGCAGCACAGAGATTCGTCAAGCATGATCGGGACGCTGATCTGTGATCGCACTTGTTTGAGCCCGGCGACTTCAGAATGCGGCACCGGTTGTTCGAGACTTGTTGGCCCGAACATCATCAGCCGTGCAATCTTTGACGCCACTTCCTGGCAATGCCATGCTTCGTTCGCATCCAGCCGCAGATCGACTTTGCGTCCAACAATTCGTCGCACGCGCCGTAGCAGATCTACGTCGCTAATACCGTCGGCGCCGACTTTGACCTTCACCTGCCGAAACGCAAACAGCTTCATCTTCAATGCAGATATCCACTGGCCTCGTGGCGTTGTCGATGTCACCGCACCGCTGTAGTAGACTTTGTCGGAGGTGGCGGCAACGTCACTTGCGGCTGGATGCTGCTGGATAAAATCTCCGAGGCTGATCTGCTCCGCTCGACACGCGGCATCAAGAATGGCGATTTCCATTGCACAGCGGACGGAATTGCCAAAGCACTCACGAGTGTCGACGCCGGTATCGGCCGCGACATCAGCCAAGTGAAAGCCATCGATCAGACTGCTGGCTTCATGAGCGCCGGAGAATGTTGCATCCGAGAGGAACGAAAAGTCCGTTTGTTCCAGGTGCCGCCACACAGAACCGACAGTCTCGCCTGTGACATACGGCCGCGGCAGTCCTTCGCCCCAGCCGCAACTGCCGTCATCCATCACGCAGCGAATGATGAGCGTTTCGTTGGCGTGGCGCGTATGCGATGCGTGACGCACCGGCCTCTTCAAAGCTATTGGAATCTGAAATGCGGTGAGACGATGAATTCGCATGAAAGCAGGCCGCCGATCGTTTGGCGGATATGTTACAACTCGGGGTAAGAATCCAGAAAAATCTTCGAAACGTTCATCATCCGAGAACTTTACATGCCTGTTCAGCAACTTACGACCAGTGACGGCGTTTCAATCAACATGTTTGAACTGAAATCCGGCGGCGGACGCGACTTGCTCATGCTGCACGGTGTCGGCAGAGCAGGGCGGACGTTCTCGGCATTTGCTGCCATGTTGCCGGACCAGTTACGCATTTCCACGATAGATTTTCGAGGCCACGGTCAATCCGGTCGCTCCGATAACCATTATCACGTTAAGGACTACGTCAACGATGCTGTCGCCGCTCTAGAAGCGATTGGTCGACCAGCGATCATTCATGGCCATTCACTGGGATCGTTGGTTGCTGCATCTGTAGCCGCTCAAATGCCAAATATGGTGTCGGCAATTATTCTGGAAGATCCTCCATCGAAGTCATATTGGGACAGACTTGAGACAACAAATTATCATCCAACATTTGTCGCCATGCGACAGTGGGCGAGCCGCACCGATCTTTCCGTCGGCGAAATCGCATCGCTACTCCGCGAAGTCCCGATGAAGCCGACAGCCGAAGGTCAAGCCGTGAAACTCGGCGACGTGCGTGACGCGGTGTCCCTTCGGTTTACCGCAAGCTGCGTGAGACGACTCGACCCAAGTGTAATGAAGACGATTCTGGAAGACGACTGGCTCGCTGGTTATGACATCGATTCCATCCTGCCTGCGATCCGCTGCCCAGTCCTCCTTCTTCGCGGCAACACTGCATTTGGAGGCATGTTGCCGAGCGACGATGCAGATCGCCTGGTTGGCAAATTGCACGATTGCACTCGAATAGATTTCACCGCTGCCGGACATCTGCTGCACTGGCAGGCGAGAGTGGATGCTTCGCTGCAGACGTCCGTATTTATTGAGTCGCTTTAGTGTCTTTTGCGGGAACCGTTAATGAACACTAATCGAACGCTAATAAGCACAGGCGTGCGTTTTGTAAGACGGGTCTCCAAACCCGTCCTGACCGCAAGCTTGTGAACGAACGCGGGATGAGACTGACACGGCTGGAGAATATATTTCTGCGCCGGTACACTCAGGCCCCACTTCACAAACAGGAGTTTTGCATGCGTCAGATACGTGTATTGTTGCTGGCAGGGGATTTCGTGGAAGACTACGAAATCATGGTGCCATTTCAGACTTTGCTGACCGTCGGTGTTCAGGTGGATGCGGTTTGTCCTGGTAAGAAAGCAGGAGATCAGATTCGCACAGCGATTCATGATTTCGAAGGCGATCAGACCTACAGCGAAAAACCGGGCCACAACTTTACGCTCAATGCGGATTTCGCTGCGATCAAAGAAGCTGATTACGACGGACTATTAATCCCAGGCGGACGAGCTCCGGAATATCTGCGATTGAATCAACGCATTCTCGAAATTGTGCGAACATTCGACGCAGCGAAAAAGCCAATCGCAGCAATCTGCCACGGCCTTCAGATCATAACGGCGGCGGGCATCGTCAAAGGAAGAACCTGCACTGCCTATCCAGCGTGCGGTCCTGAGATTACGCTCGCAGGCGGAACTTATTCAGAAATTGCAATCGATGGGGCTCTTGTAAGCGGGAATCTTGTGACTGCCCCAGCTTGGCCAGCTCACCCGACCTTCTGCCGCGAATTCCTCAAGCTGTTGGGGGTCGTATTGTCTGCTGGAATACTGGTTTTATGCTGCTCATCCGTCACTGGATGCTGAAAAAAGAATTCGGATGAAAACGATGAAAACATTGACCAAGGAGTGATCATTTGGATAGTTTCCAAAATCGC
>JAYVNW010000438.1:0-5011 GCA_043758225.1 Candidatus Kuenenia sp.
CCTTGAATCCGACCACGATTTTCTGTTGCGAGGCGACGTCTTTACTCCTGACGTCATCGAACGCTGGATTAAGCACAAGCGCGACGATGAAGTGAACGCCATCAATCGCCGTCCGCACCCGTATGAGTTTGCGATGTACTTCGATTGCTGAAAGAACTTCGTTGAATCGTCGGCGATTTGCCCTGACGCGAGAAGAATCTGCCGGATAGAAGTTTCTGCTATGACAAAGTTCGCGCGCCCCTATTTCAATTCATTACGGTTATCGTTCGAATTGCGATTCCAACCGGCGATAATCGTCGCGCTGCTGTGTTTATCCGTCAATGCAGCAAACGCTCAAGTGGATGAGCATGAACGCAAGCCGAGCCTGCGAACTCAGAACGTCCTCCTGGTCACGATCGATGGTTTTCGATGGCAGGAGGTCTTTGGTGGCGTAGATGCCACGCTGATGGATAAAGAGGCGGGTGGAGTGAAAGATCTGCCAGCACTCAAAGAGCGATTTCAGCGTGCGACTGCTCTGGAAAGTCGGGAAACTCTGATGCCATTCTTCTGGAATACTATCGCAGCGCAGGGCATCATCTTTGGCGATCCTGAGCAGGAATCGAAGGCAGTTGTGACCAATGGACTAAATTTTTCGTATCCCGGTTACAGCGAGATTTTGTGCGGCTTCGCGGACCCGAAAATTGATTCCAACGCAAAAAAGAACAATGCGAATATGACCGTGTTGGAGTGGATGAAACGGAAGCCAGGCTTCGAAAATTCCGTCGCCGCATTTTGCAGTTGGGATGTGTTTCCATTCATAATCAACGAGTCTCGTTGTGGAATTCCCGTGAATGCCGGTTGGGAACCGCTGGGGACGGATGATTCGTTAAGTCTCGCCGGGACGGACGCCGAGGAAGCGTTGCGAAAGCTGGACGAAGTCTCAACGGAGTTTCCTCGATATTTTCCGGAAGTGCGATACGACTACATCACGTTCCGCGGAGCCGAAGAGTATCTCAAAGCGAAGCAGCCACGGGTAATGTATGTGTCTTTGGGAGAAACCGACGACTGGGCTCATGCAGGGCGATACGACTTGTATCTGGACGCCGCATTCCGGAGCGATGACTACATCCGCCGACTGTGGATGCAGATGCAGTCCATGCCTCAGTATCGTAATTGTACAACTCTGATTCTGACGACTGACCATGGTCGAGGCGACAATCGAATCGACTGGACGAGCCACGGTGAGAAGATTGAAAACAGCGAATACATCTGGATGGCGGTAATGGGACCGGATACGCCTTATACGATCATCAACGGCACGACCGTGACTCAATCTCAAATCGCAGCGACTGTGGCCGCCTGCCTGGGGTTCGACTATCCGACAGACGAGCCTCAGGCCGCGCCGCCGTTGCCGGTGTTGCGGTAGTTGTGTTTACACTGGACATCGCCATGCCTGTATCAGGCGGCAGGCTAGCGTCCGGTTTTGTATGCATGCTCTGCCACAGCCAGGTGCTTGCGCACTCCGGCGGACAGGCATTCATTGCCGTCGGTACCAGCCAGCCAGTGCTCCTGGCGCAACGCCCAACTTGAACGCGATGACGCAGGCCCAATTTGTCAGCGTCGTTCGGAGGACTCCCAGTCGTTGCCAGCGTCGGGCGGACGTTGTTACGCAAGCGGAGGAGAGTTTCACTCTCCCGACTTTCTTTAGCCGCTGGCAGAAGTCGTAGTCTTCCATGAGCGGCCATTGCTGAAATCCGTTCATCTGGAAGAATACAGATGTTCTCACGAAGATCGCCTGATCACCGTATGGCAATCGGAACCAACGGGATCGCAGGTTGGCGGCAACTTCGACGAAGCGTAACATCCAGCCTTTCGTTCCGATGTGAAGCTGAAAGGCCCCCGCCGTGTAACCATCTTGCATTGCCATCCAAATGTGTTTACGAAAGTCCGTTGGCAGCTGTGTATCTGCGTGCAGAAATAACAAAACTTCGCCGCTGGCAAGCGCGGCTCCTGCATTCATTTGCTTTCCACGACCCGGATGACATTGCACCACGCTCGCTCCTGCGGCTTGAGCGAGATCAACTGTCTGATCAGTACTGCCGCCGTCAGCGACGACGATTTCCACATCCGGAATGTTTAATAGTCGGCTCAACGTATCCGCGATGTGTGCAGCTTCATTCAACGCGGGAATAATGATTGAAATCAGGCCCGCTGTTGTCTGTGGAAGCACATCGCGGAATTGCGCTTCGATTTTCCGGCATTGAACCAGATCTTCGGCAAAGTCGACGTCGGAGAGCGGCGCAAGTTGACTGGCTTGAGCGTTCAAATCAGCAATTGCTCGCAGCGTCTGCTGAAAAACGGTCTCCGTGCCCCATGCGATGTTCTCAAACAGCAATGGGTAATGCTGCTGCATGCCAATGAGGTAATAGCCGCCGTCGGTTGCCGGGCCGATCACGACGTCGCGATCTTGTAGCTGCTGGAAGGCGTTTGTCAGATGAGTCTCATCGAGCATCGGACAATCTGTCCCGATTACAACGACACGTTTTGCTCCGCCTGTGCATGCCACTGCGACAGCCGCATTCATGCGGTCTCCGAGCGATCCTTCAGCCTGCGGCGAATAACCGAACTGCGTTCCAAATTGATTTCGGAACAACTCTTCATCGCCGCCAAAGTATCGGACATCGACATCGCAATCATGATCCCGCGCCCAGTGAGAGACGATATCCAGTGTGTGCTCGATCAAACAACGATGCAAACATGCTGCGCGATCTGGTCCCAGTGCGGGTATCAAGCGAGTCTTCGTCTTACCTGGTTCAGGAAAACGCGTCATCACGATGATTCGATTTGCATGGGACGGATTTGTGGTGGTCACGAGCGGCTGAGTCAATCACGACAATTGTTTGTCAAACGGTTTGAGGCGGAGTCTATCACACAGTCGCTGCAGCCTGAAACATTTATGCAGCCTGTCGTTACGTGTTAAATTTTGCACGCGAATCACGCGCATAGACGCGAATGAAATAAAGCGATTGCGGATACTGAGCCGGAATTCGCGCAAATTCGCGTGATTCGCGGGCAACTTGTAGAGTGTGAAGCACAGCAACATACCATGGGGCTCTATCGAAGCAATGCCATTTCGACATTCAGCCCCGGACCGAAACCCAACATCAGGCAGGGCAGGGCGGAGTTGCGTTTGCGTAACTCATCAAGAATGAAGAGCACGGTCGGCGAAGACATGTTGCCACAGCGTTGGAAGACGCTGATGGACGCATCAATTTGTTCATGAGACAAACCGGCCGCCTCAGCCGTGGCGGCAAGGATTCTGGGACCGCCAGGATGTACGGCCCAACTTTGGATATCATTAATCGTCAAACTATTGCGGCTAAGGAATTCATTGAGGGCACCCGGCAGAGTACGCGTGATCACGCCGGGAACTTCAGGCGACAATGTCATTTCAAAACCGTGGTCTCCAACTCGCCATGTCATCAGTTCGCTCGTCTCTCGAATCACGAAGGAATAACTGTCAACAAGTTGACCGGGAAGATTCTGTGACGGAATGTTGTTGCTGATGCTTGCCCGGCCGATCACAGTTGCTGCACCGTCAGCGAACAGCGAATTGGCAACGATCTGTTGCGGATCCCAGCCGTATTGATGATGCAGCGTACAGAGTTCCACAGCGCACATTGCGACGACGGCGTTGGGATCGGCAGCAGCGAAGCTATGAGCCACCCTCAGACCATTCAATGCCCCGTGACAGCCCATGAAACCAACGTGTGTGCGAGCGACATTTCGCGACAGGCCAAGGTTTTCAATCAAATACAAATCAACCCCCGGCGCGCTGAAGCCGCTGCACGAGACGGTGATGAGATGAGTGATCTCGTCGGGAGAGATTCCTGCTTCAGATATAGCATTGGCAGTGGCTTTTAATGCGATCTTTGGTGCGTCAATCTCGAAGCGATGCATGCGCCGGGCTGTGCCTGGACCGCGATCTTTCGAGTCTTTGACGAATTCAAAGAAGCGTTCGGCAGTTGCTTCATCATCAGACGAAGATTCCAGTAAAACACTGTGACGGGATTGAACTCCCGCCCGGCGATACAAAGCCTGTATCAGGCCAGACGGATTCTTTGATCCTGTCAATTCAGGTGCAACGCATGTCGCGGCGAAAGTTGCCATCGCGGTTTGTGAAATTGTGAACTCCGGCAATGCGGTGCCCAGACCAAGAATCTCGAATCCATGCATTAAATGAAATCCAAAGCTTCAGGAACGCGATTGATCCGGCTGACCAGTTGTTGCGTCAATGACGGAAAGAATTGACATGCTGTCAGGATGGGAGGCAGCAGCCAGGGATGACGCAGAGATACGGACAAAAAACGACAGATCTTCTTCTGCGAACCGACGATATCTTTGAACGTCGTTTCCCATTGATTGGCGATTTCATCTGACCAGCCATCACGAACTGCAGAGACAACGGTCGGGATTACGGCGGCTGCGGCTGTGAGAGCCCATGCCATGCCTTCACCGGTAAATGGTTCGACATAGCCCGTGGAGTCACCGAGCAACAGTAAGCGATGATCTGCAATTTGCCGAGCTGATCGCGTGAGCGGAATAGTGCCTTTGATCGTTGCGTTTGCCAGCTCTTGCGGGATCGGGACTCCTGCCAAACGAAAGATATTTTCAAGAACGTCCAGTGGTGTATTGGAGCGGTTGAGCGACGTTGGATCAACGGCGGCGGCAAGATTCCATTGGTTGTTTTCAATCTCCACGACGCCCGCATATCCGGTTGACGCGACTGCCATCAACACTTCACCAGGTTGGATCCAGTCATCCGCAGCTGTGCGAGGAAACGTGGCACCAAGTCCGATCCTTGAACCTGCCTGAGGATCAGCACTGAATGATGGAAGCAGATGAAGGCTGGGATGTCCAAGTCCATCGCAGACCAGTACAACTTTCGCGAACAAAGTCGCATTCGTTGAGGAAGTACTTGCGGGCTGGATCACGCCTGGCGCAGTTCCGGCGGAAGAATCGTCGATGCCTG
>JAYVNW010000439.1:0-8235 GCA_043758225.1 Candidatus Kuenenia sp.
CGTCAATTCAAGGTGGATTGATCCCAGGGCGGTCGAAGTCTGTCCGCGAATCACTGACCCACGTTTCAAATTGAAGGAAGCTGATTAATGTGTAGTCTCATTCAAATGGCGGGCGTTTGCTGTGCGGCAACATTCGTCATGTTACCGAGCAGCGCTGGCGAGATCACCGAAGCCAATTGGCCACAGTTTCGCGGCGTCGATGCGACTGGTGTTTCACTCAACACTGGATTGCCTGACCATTGGTCGGCAACTGAAAACATTGAATGGAAATCCGATATTGCAGGACGCGGATGGGGTTCGCCGGTTGTTTGGGGCGACAACGTCTTCGTCGCGACGGTCGTCAACACCGGAGAAACGGAACCCATCAAGAAAGGTCTCTACTTTGGAGGCGATCGAAAGGATATTCCACAATCAGTCCACGAATGGAAACTCCTGTGTCTGGACCTCGCCAGCGGACAGACTCGCTGGGAAAAAACAGTTCGCACCGGCGTACCAACTCAATCGATTCATCTGAAAAACAGCTTCGCCTCTGAAACTCCCGTTACTGACGGCGAACATGTCTACGTGTGTTTCGGTAACATCGGACTGTACTGCTTCGACTTCAATGGCGAACAATCCTGGTCGCACGAACTAGCCGCGCATAAAACACGGAATGGATGGGGAACGGCTGCTTCGCCGGTGCTTCATGGAGACGTGTTGTACTATGTCAATGACAACGACGATCACTCGACATTATTGGCACTCAACAAACGTACGGGTGAAAAATTATGGGAAGTCGATCGCGACGAAAAGAGCAATTGGGCAACACCGTTCATCTGGACTCACCCTGATCGCACAGAAATCGTCACAGCCGGAACCCGTGCCGTCCGCAGCTATGACCTGCAGGGAAATCTGTTGTGGTCATTGAAGGGTATGTCGTCAATCACGATCGCAACACCTTATGTTGCGGACGGTCTGCTGTATGTCAGCTCGGGCTATGTGCTTGATCCGACAAAAGCACTGTACGCGATCAAACCGGGTGCCACGGGAGATCTGACATTGCAGGATGGCCAGTCGAGCAATGATTTCATCGTCTGGTCCAGCAAAAAGATTGCTCCCTACAACCCAAGCACGATCGTCAACGAAGGACGATTGTTTGTCCTGTACGATCGCGGCTTTGTGAGTTGTTTCAATTCAAAGACAGGCGAGCCGTTGTTCGAGGCTCAACCTTTAAATCGCGGCAGTGAGTTCACAACATCTCCCTGGAGCTACGATGGCAAATTGTTCTGTATCAATGAAGACGGAATGTGTTCCGTGATCAAGGCTGGTGACACACTGGAAATCCTGCATACCAACACCTTGGCAGAAGACGACGTGACGCTGTCAACACCAGCCATCGCTGGCGATCGTTTACTGATTCGCACGGACAAGCGCGTCTACTGCATTCGCAACGCAAGCCGATGACGTCATTCATCATTCATCGTTGCGATTGATGCTCATGAGTTTTGATTGACGTCACAAGTCAGATTTCTGGCGTCAAACGGTAGAAGCGTATCGTTCAATGCGATACACACCGCATTTGGGTTTTGGACTGTCCAATCTGCAATGTCATCAATGGATTCACTACAATGCACGAGGTTCTCCACAGCAATCTGTTCCTGGTGAAGGAACACGTTGGCATGTTTAAAGCAGCGAGCAATTTTGACGTGTATGACCCGGAATCCGGTCAGATGATTATCAATTGCCGTGAGGAGAACCTCGGCTTTTTGACTAAAATGCTGCGGTTCACTGACTACAAACGGATGACGCCATTTGAAATCATTTTGCGGACGATAAGTGGCGAACCTGTACTAATCGTGAAACGCGGAATCTCTCTGTTCCTTTCCAGAGTTGATGTACTTGACGAAAACGGGAACCGCATCGGTGGCTTCAAGCAGAAGTTTCTTTCCATCGGAGGCGCTTTCAGTGTGCTGGATGCGAACGATCAGCCAATCTGCGATCTGAAGGGCAAATGGACCAGCTGGGACTTTTCATTTCGCAGAGGCGACAAAGAGTTCGCTCGAGTGTCCAAAAAATGGGCTGGCCTTGGCAGAGAACTTTTTACGTCCGCAGACAACTACATGATTTCCATCAACGACGATGTACCGATGGGACATCCGATCCGCATTCTCGTTATGGCGGCCGTGATGTGCATCGACTTTGTGCTGAAGGAATGATTCGGGAACTACGCAGTTCGACCTGTCGTCCGGTCGAAATCTCTTGGCGCACAACGCCAGGTAATTCAGATAAATTCTGCAGTCGACAATTGCGAATGGAAAACTTCAGCGCCCCTGAAAGCAGACGCCACGCTGGTTGATTACAGACCTGAGGACATGTCTGCCTACGCAATTCCAATGTTCACCCGAACTGTCCGGGATTCTGCCTGCATAAGTGAAAGGCTTCGCTATACTGCGGCAAGCGAAGCCTTTCGTTGTTGATTTGTACGCTCGGTAGGAGAATGCGTTATGCTGGAGCTTGGATCGTCGCAGCCACCTGCGGTTGAGCTGGAGATGTTGCAAATTCTCTGGGAGCTCGGCCCGAGTCCGGTGCGTGACATTCACGCCAGACTGTCCGAAGCAAAAGACACAAACTATTCAACCACCGTCAAAATGCTGGCTGTGATATTTGGGGAAGGGCTTGCTCAAACGCGACCAAGATGCAACGCCGCACATTTGTCGAGCGGTGGTGTCTCGTGAAAAGGCGGCCAGGAAATTCCTGACCGAGCTGATTGAAAATGCCTACGACGGATCGGCGATGAGCCTTGTGCTGCAGGCGTTGTCGAGCGGCAAAGCCTCGCAGGAAGAAATTGACAAAGCCCGGCGCTTGCTGGATCGGATGGAAAGCAACTGTATGTACTGCTCACGCTCCGCCGTGAGCCCCATTGTGTCTGGTTCGTCGTGTTGCAACCTGCGCCCTACTTTCTACTCCGTGTCCCTTGTTGAAGTCCCGTGCCGCCTGCCTTTGGTTGGCGGATTTGATTCATGGTTCCATCACGGCGGAGCGTGATGAGTACGTCGAAATGCTTTAAGGCGATGAGCGATGCTACAACTTATTGAACGTTTCGGCTGGGTGCTGGTGCATTCGCTTTGGTAATTTGCAGTCATTGCGATTTTGGCCGCCGTTGTCGCTCGTATGTTACGCCGATCTTCATCGATGTTGCGGTATGCGTTTCTGGTTTTTCGTTGGGGCTGATTGTTGCTGCGCCCATCGTGACTGGCGTACTGCTGCGAGCGAACATGGACGCCCGCACGTCAATCCGAGAGGCGTTGGCACCGTATTCGCGGGAGGACTTGCGATGACCGGTCGAGACTTTGTTGTTGAATTTGCAAGGGGCACCAATTGAAAGTGGTTGGGCGTTCTATCTTTCGACGCGATGATCAATGCGCCCCACGCGGGGTGAGATCCGTTGTTGAAGATGAATTTGACGCTTGCCGGGTGGAACTTGCTTTTGTCAAATGCCTTCAGGATTTCTTCGTGCGAGCAGGATTGTTTGCCGTCCGCGATCGCGTGCAGCAGAACATCGACGACTTTAGCCTGCTCCGAAGAGAGTGAGTACTTCGTACCGTTCCACAGAAAGCGGTAGAACTCGTCGGGCATGAATCGTTCGGCCGTGTCAAGGTTGAAGTAAGCGCTGCCTTCCGTATTGCGAATCAACCCGGTCCATGCACTATTTGCAGGCCCAAGCGTGTCGCATCTTCCGATTTCGAAATGAACGGCATGTTGGTCAGGGTCAAGATCCGATAGGCAGTTAACGCGTCTTGCGTGTGCACTCTGTTTTCCGCCTCGTGATCAAAGAGTAACCTCTGCAGTTTCGGGGCCTGACGGAGTGACCGATGATTTTACATCATGGAATCGCTCCACAATGCGAGTCAGAATTTCGTTGACATCGGCTTCGCTGAGCGTGAGCAATCGATACCTGCGTTTCAGAACATAGTTCCCGCCTGCGCCCGCAATGAGTGCTGCAATCGACAACACGACAATCGCAACACGACTGGGGCTCTAAATTCGCTTGCTTGAAGCGGCATCGCCAGTCCCGTCTGTTGCATGTCTGCGATCCGCCGAACTCGCAAGATGGCGTTGATAATTCTCGCGTTGCAGCAGCCAGATGATGACTCCGATCGGTCCCAAAATCAGAAACCATGCGATCAGCGAGCCTGTTGACGGAGGCGATTTGTCGTGAGATATTCGAAGGAACATGGCTGGCAATAAAAACACCACTGCCCCAGCCAATCCACTGATCATAATCAGACGGAAGTCGATCGCGTTGAACGACGCAATCGGTAATTGCCAATCATTTGCCACACCTGCAATACCAATCAGCCCGACGCACAGAGCCGGAATACCAAGCCACAACAGGAAATTGGAAATCCGAACGCGAACTGGGAGCATTGGATTCAACAACCACTTAGGAATCGACGATCGATTCGAATCCGTCTGCCCCACTCCCGAAAGCCCTGCAGAGGTTGGCGCTGTTAAGACTTGGGCATTTCCTGAATACCTGCTAACGGCATTCGGCACTTGCCGATTAATCACTGAATGCGAACCAGATTCCGTCGGATGCTGAATCCTTTGTAGATGCTGATCCAAAATCGTCACAACTCCTTCCGCATGCTGAAACCGGTGCTCGGGATTTTTCTGCAACAGGCAGTTGATGATTTCAATCAGCCATCGAGGAATTTCCGGATTCTGATCGGCGATCGGTCGAGATGTGTCTTGAGTCACTCGCTTGATCACGTGAGCAATACTGTCGCCGCGAAATGGACTGTGGCCGGTACACATTGCGTACATCACGCAGCCCAGGCTGAACAGGTCGCTGCGATGATCGACTCGTTCTCCGCACGCCTGTTCCGGTGACATGTATTGCGGCGTGCCGCTGACTTCGCCGGTGCGAGTCACCGTGATGTCATCGATGGCCCGGGCCAGTCCGAAGTCAGTGATTTTGACTCGCTCTACACCGTTTTCCAGCAGGATATTTGCCGGTTTGATGTCGCGATGAATCACGCCTTGCCTATGAGCGGCCGCCAATCCTTCGGCAATCTGCCGACCGATGCGTAAGATTTCGGCCAGGCGCAAAGTTCCGACGCGATCCAGTTTTTCTTGCAGCGATTGGCCAACGACACATTCCATCACCAAATACGGCGGCACCGGTTTTCCGTTGGCGTCTTCATGAGTGTCATCAACAGCATGAATCGTCACCACATGGGGATGAGTAATTGCCGCCGCAGCCTGAGCTTCCCGCAGAAAACGCCGACGTGAATTTGGATTAGCCGCCAGTTCTGGCAGCAATGACTTGACCGCGACAACGCGATTCAGTTTGGGATCAACGGCTCGCAATACGACGCCCATTCCGCCGCGACCGATGACTTCCAGCACTTCATAAGGCCCGATCGTGCCGAGCACACCTTCCTTGCTCGTGGCTTTCAAAAAACTGAGCGATAATTCGTCCTTCGGTCGAACTCCGCCAGCGGGCGATTCCAGAAAACTGCCTGCGTCGTCGTAGGCTCGCAGCAACGCGGTGACTCGCATGCGGCGTTCAGCATCGTCGCCGCAAGATTGCGAAATAAAATTGTCTCGCTCTCTGGCAGGTTGAATCTGCAACGCTCGCAGAAACAGCCCTTCGATCGAATTTGGCGCAACTGACGCGGCAGACAATCGCCCTTCGCCAGTGAATGTTTCGTTTGAATTCCCGGAATCACTGCCGGTTGATGGGTTCGGTTTTTCAGGTTGATCTGACGTCGTCATGGTGTGCTCCCGCAGAAAAGTAATCGCAACACCCTTCCATGCGAAATCGACAGCCAAAGCGCCTCACGAAATTTCTGAAAGTATTTCGGGAATCAGTCACTTCCCTGAACTCGCTGAAAAAGCCATGCTTTGGCGAATGTCCACCAGCGAGACGCCGTCGCTCGGGAGATATTTAATGCCAATGCCGCCTCATCCTCAGTCAGGCAAGCGAAGTATCGCAACCGCACAAGCTCAGCCTTTGCTGGATCCTCCTGTTCCAATTCACGAAGCGCGTCATCAAGTGCCAGCAGTTCGTCGTCGGACGGTTGTGAATCTGCAACAATCTCGACATCAACAAGTTCAACCTGTTGATGAGCTCCACCATGTTTCAGCTGCCTTCGTCGCCTGGCCTGTTCGACCAGAATACGCTGCATGGCGATCGCAGCCGCTCCGAAAAAGTGACGCCGATTCTGCCACGTCGCCGTCTGATCTCCGATCAGCCGTAGAAATGCTTCATGAACCAAAGCCGTGGCCTGCAAAGTGCGACCAGCTGCTTCGTGCTGCATCTGAACGGCGGCCAGTCGTCGAAGTTCTTCGTACACCAGCGGCAGCAGGTCTTCGGTGCGAGCAGCCCCGGATTCGATAGCATTGAGGATGACGCTGACGTTTGTCATAAGCGACAGACTATAATGACCTCAGCAGCCGATGGCCAGGCTCCGTTTCGTTGCCGTTTCGAACGGGAGCTGGTTGGGGATTCGGGATTGATTGCTATACTTGTTGGCAGGTCGCTTACCTTCAACCGTTGGCCATCGGCGACACGATGCCTGACATGCCGTTGTTCCTGACGACCGAAACGCACATCAGGATCCCGCTCGAAGCAACATATCGATCAACATGGGAGTCGCTACCAAATGAGCTCCGCAATGCCGTGGCGACCGGACTCCCAACCGCCGACATTAAATGGTATTACAACGCAAAAAGGATGAATATGTCAGACGCAGCTATCGACGATCGTGATGAACGCCTGGCAGTCGTGTTTGACCAATTGATGCAGGATTCTAAAGGCGGGGCGGCTCAGAAACGGCTCAATGCCGCCATTCGCCAACATCCGGATTTGGCGACTGACCTGCGCGAGTTGTTTGCGACGGCTCAGATCGCTGACGACATCGCCCTGCTGCAATCATCTGATTTGAATCATTTGACTGGGGGCGGTTCGAAGACATTGCGAACATCCGGTTCCATCGCTGCTGGATCTGCGATCGGCACGACAATCGGTGAATATGAACTTCGAGCTGAACTTGGCCGCGGTGGAATGGGCGTCGTGTATAAGGCGTATCAGGCCAGCCTGCAGCGCACGGTGGCTCTGAAGATGATTCCCAATGCTGCGTTTGCGGCATCGCAGGATCTGGCGCGGTTAAGGGCCGAAGCGTTAGCGGCGGCGAGGCTAAGTCATCCCAATATCGTTCCGGTCTACGAAGTTGGTGAGCACAATGGCCAGCCCTGGTTCAGCATGCAGTTTATTCAGGGTATAACCTTATCCGATCGGCTGATGAAAGGACCGATGACTCCACGTGAAGCGGTTGCATTGCTGGTCCCCATTGTTGAAGCCATCGGCGCGGCACATCGAGCTGGCGTTCTGCATCGAGATCTGAAGCCGAGCAACATACTGATCGCAACAGACGGGACGCCTTTCGTCACGGACTTCGGGCTGGCAAAGCGAGTCAATGTGGAAGAAGAATCACGGACGTCATTTGGCGTAGACTCCGAAATGGCGAAGCTAACTCAAAGCGGCGCAATCCTGGGAACTCCCGCATGGATGTCGCCGGAACAAGCAGCCGGCCAGACGGATTCCATTGATGTCGCCACCGACGTCTACAGTCTTGGTGCGGTGCTGTTTGCGATGCTCACTGGCCGTCCACCGTTTCAGGCGGCCTCACCTCTGGACACGGTCCTGATGGTGTTGGAAGAAGATCCGCCAAACATCCGCATCCTCAATCGCGCGGTCGATTCTGATTTGGAAATGGTCGTGATGAAATGTCTGCAGAAGCCGCAGGACCTAAGGTATTCATCCGCCGCTGCGTTAGCGTCAGATATGCGAGCATGGCTGAACGGCGAACCTGTGAGTGCTCGTTCATCGACGATCGCGCAGGTGATGACGCGTTTGTTTCGCGAATCGCATCACGCGGCAATTCTGCAGAACTGGGGACTGCTGTGGATGTGGCACAGCCTGGTTGTGCTCATGTTGTGCCTGATTACAAACTTCATGCAGTTTCAAGGAGTCACAAATCGCTGGCCGTTTGTTGGGTTGTGGGTTGTTGGACTGGGTCTTTGGGCTGCGATTTTCTGGAACCTTCGGCATCGATCCGGCCCGATCACAGCGGTGGAACGCCAAATTGCCCATCTCTGGGCCGGAAGTATGATCGCATCTTCGATGCTGTTCTGGGTTGAGTCCATTATGGACCGTCCGGTGCTGGAGTTTTCGCCGGTCCTCGGAGC
>JAYVNW010000440.1:0-2630 GCA_043758225.1 Candidatus Kuenenia sp.
TCAGCCTGATTCAGGAAGCCGTGCTGCTTTCGGCAACAGCGAGTCTGCTGGCGACTGGGCTGTCGCTGGCGTTGTTTAACGGCCTGTCGGTGCGGTTCACCATGGGTGCCTTTGCGCTACGGATCGATAACGAGTGTGTGATGATTGGATGCGGAGTGGGACTCCTGCTCGGTTTCGTGGGAGCCCTTCCTCCGGCAATTCGAGCGCTGCGAATGCCCATTGTGACGGGCCTGAAGACGGTTTAATGAACGTTGTTTGATTGTTGAGTTTGTAGTCTTGAAGACCATTTTCTTTAAAAGGACTTGTCGATGAAAAAGCCCCAAATCATGTTTCTGTTGTCTGCCCTGTTTCTGAGCGTCGGATGCACGGAAACTCCTTCGGCCGGGACGACGGCAACCGAATTGAAGCCATCTGACTTAACCGCAGCCGCGCCGCCATCGGCTGCTGGAGCGAAGTACGTTCTTGCCGCCGAGCCCGCCGGAGCCAAAGACATTCTTGCCGTTCGGGAGGCATCAAAGGATGGCGACGACGTTGTGCTCGTCGGGCGGATCGGAGGCTCTGAGAATCCCTGGGTTGAAGGAACGGCAGCATTCACAATCGTCGATCTGTCTTTGCAGGCCTGTGTTGGCGAAGGTGAAAACTGTCCGACTCCCTGGGACTACTGCTGTTCGACTGACAAGCTGCCGACATCCACAGCACTGGTCAAGTTTATCGACGATCAGGGCCAGATGATAAAACAGGATGCCCGTGAACTCATGGGCCTGAAGGAACTGCAGATTGTTGTGGTCCAGGGAAAAGCCAACCGCGACGAGGCGGGAAATTTGACAGTACTGGCCAGCAGCCTGTACGTACGAAAGTAACTTCATGAACACCGTCGACCTTTCTGGATTGGCAGTGGATCGTCAGGCGACTTCGGCTGTTGGACTCAAGCGAGACCGCAGGCAACTGTGGTCTCGTTACGTTCTGCCATTGGGGATCCTGCTGGGATTTGCTGCGATTTTTGTGCGGGCTTCGTGGGACAGAATATTCCCGCCTCGGTCTGTCGTGGTCATTCCCGTCGTGGCGATACAGTCGAAGATGCGCGAAGGCGGGATGCCTTCGTTCAAAGCCGCTGGCTGGATCGAACCTCGTCCGGCGCTGATTAAGGCACCGTCACTGATCGCTGGCGTTGTCAGGGAAGTCATGGTGGTTGAAGGAGACCTCGTGACCAGTGGTCAACCGATCGCGAGATTGGTCAGTGAGAACGCTGAACTGTCCTACCGTAGAGCTCAGGCGGAAACGAAGAATCGGAAGGCAGAACTGGAACGCAGCAAAGCTCAGTTCCGGGCCGCAACAATTCGACGACAGGAGCCGCTTCACCTGCGGTCTCCGCTCGCCGACGCTGAGGCGGGATTGGCAAAGGTCGCGACGCAGATCGAAAGCCTTCCATTCGAATTGCGTCGCGCCGAATCACGTCAACGTTTTGCTAAACTGGACCTCGAAGGCAAGCAGACGGCCGCAGGCGCGATCACTGGCCGGGCGGTCCAGGCCGCAGAAGCGGAGTTCAATTCTTCGAATGCCCTTGTCGAAGAACTGATGGGGAGGAAATCGTCGCTGGAAAACGAATCGCAGGCGTTGCGTCAACGCCGAGACACGCTGCAGCGACAATTGGAACTGCTGGTCGATGAAACGCAGGCCGTCGAATGTGCGGAATCCGCAGTCAGAATGGCAGAGGCTGTGCTTGAACAGGCTAATGTGGATGAAGCGATCTCGAAACTCCGGCTGGATCGAACGACTGTCCGGGCTCCTGCTGATGGTCGGATCCACAAGATTCTGCTGGCGGCAGGTGCCACACTCACAGGCCGAGAGCAGTCTGGCGAACCAACCGGCGATGCCATCGCCACAATTTATCAGCCGAGCATGCTGCAGGTTCGTGTGGATGTTCGATTCGAAAACATTCGTCAGGTGTCTCTGGGGCAATCCGTGGAAATTCGCAGTCCCGCCGCAGATGGCGTTATTTCAGGGAGCGTGAGTTCGTTCGGTTCGGAGGCCGACATCCAAAAGAACACGTTACAGGTTCGAGTGGCCATCCATGACCCTCCCGAAGCTTATCGCCCGGAAATGCTGGTGGATGTGACATTTCAGGAGCCAGCACGACAGGAGTCTGGTGACACGCGTTCTTCTCAGCTGCGCTTGTTTGTGCCTTCCGATTTGATTCATCCAGGAGACACAGGACACGTTGTTTGGATTGCCGATCAATCCCGACGAGTTGCTGTGATGCGATCTGTCGAATGCGGTGAACAGACGAAGTCTGGTCTGACCGAAGTCCTGAGCGGACTCAATCTATCGGATCGACTGATTTCCGGTGACATCGCAGAGCTACGAAGCGGGATGCGCATCCAGGTGACCTCGGAAGCAGAGACGTCGAAGTCGCCGGTAACCAATCCGCAGACAGGCACCGAGACACAACCCACCGTAACTGCCAGGGAGAAATGAACAATGGCGTTGGTCGAAATTCGTAACGTCACAAAAAAATATCACAAGGGCGGTGAAACCATTACGCCTCTGGACGATGTTTCGGTGGACATACAAGCCGGGGATTTTGTTTCGCTGATGGGTGCAAGCGGTACAGGCAAGTCGACGTTGCTGAA
>JAYVNW010000441.1:0-2019 GCA_043758225.1 Candidatus Kuenenia sp.
CTTCTCAGATGACAATGTTTTGTCATTCGATTGCGGATCTGTCCTACACAAATGCCCGGAATTCGAACAGCGAAAACAGAAAATGTACAAACAGCACAAACAACGTTGCCCATAGAATTGTGCGAGTTACTCCCAGGCTGATTTCTGCTCCCGATAGCTTTGGTGTTACACCACATCGCCAGGAAATCATTGCTACACCAAGGCCACAGCAGATCAATTTCGCAAACAGCCACGCAGTGCCGCGATACAGCATTGACGTCGGCTGGCTCAGCTCCTTATGAAAATGCGCGTCCCAAAACGCGACGCCGAGATCCGGGTGACTGATCAGAAATGCAAAAGCGGCGGTGACGGCAGCGACCGCGTAGCTCAGCAATGCCAGAAACGGCAAGCCAAACAGAAATGCATAAAGTATTGGTGTGCGCAGGGAGCGATTCGGGTTCATGCCGAAGGTCTTCATCGCGTCTAGCTGGTTTCCATAAACCTTGCTTCCAACGTCGGCGGAAACTGCAGCTCCGGATCGAGAGGCGATCAGGATCGATGCCAGAATAGGCACCAGGAAACGGTACAACGAAAACCCGGTTGCATGCAGCAGGTTCTCCGTTAGCAGCGGTTCCGTAAACTGGCGAAACGGCAGATAACGAAACACAAAGTCCTGGGCCACAAAGCCCAGAATCATGCCTGCGATGGCGATGTAAATACAGGCGGACGGACCAGCGACAAGTCGCATATAGTATGCGGTATATCGCAATCCCCATCGCCAGCTTCGCCACAAAGGCAGCAGCGTAAAAGGCAACAACAACACATCTTCAAAAAGGCGGCCAGAGTTGGTCAGACACTGTAAACCGCTGGTCTTCACGCGGTCCGTCCATGTAAACCCAATCACATTTGTTGCTGCCTCTGGAGGAGTCCCCAGGGCGGTCGCGAGCTTCGACCATTCAGACTTCGGTAGTTCGATGAGTCGCTGTTGCTGGTGATCGAGCAATACGATTCGATCAGCGATGCGGCTGAGCGTTTCGTAATCGTGTGTCACCAGCACTGACGTTCGTCGGTGTCGCTGTTGAGTTTCGCGGATCAAATCGGCAACTTGTTGTGCGGTGCGGGCGTCCAGGCCAGAAGTTGGTTCGTCATAGAATACAACATCCGCGTTCGGAGCAATCGCGCGGGCGATGGCAAGTCGTTGCTGTTGCCCTCCGCTCAAGACGGACGTCGCGCGATCATAGGGAACTCGTAAATCCGACAAGAGTTCCTTTGCGTGTGAACCGGATTTGGCACTTCGGATCGCGGCGTGATCGAGTGCGATCTGCACATTCTGTAACGGTGACAGCTCATCGAGCAAGGCAAAATTCTGAAAGACGACCGAGACCGGATGTGTTCCATCCGAGATGCCGCGTCGAGTGCCGTTGGCGGCGACAAATGATATTTCACCTTCGTATTGAATGCCTTCATAGTCAGGGTTGATGAGCCCCGCCAGAATCTTCAGCAAAACGGATTTTCCAACGCCGCTACATCCTAGCAGTAGAATGACTTCACCTGCCGGAAATGTGCAGCTGGCGTTGTTCAGTAAGGTTCTTCGTCCTGCCAGAACAGTCAGCTTCTCGATATGAATGCTGGTGCCGACTGTGGCCGTAGAATCAGATCCGTTGTCAGTGTTGGAAGGACTCTGTTCAGCCGACATCAGGGTTTCACCAATGGGAGTTTGTCTTGACGCTTTGGCTCTGATGTGCCTGCCTCCGCAGTTTCGTCCATTTGCGTGAGCGGGCTTTGTGCGGTTCCTTCAAAGTTGATCGGGAAGTCCATCGTGTCGTTTGCAATAATAATATGCAGGCTGTTGACGGGATAGACAGCATCTTTGGTTTGCTGCTCTGGAAGATTATCGTCGAGCGGCACAACAACCAACCAACGTCGATCTTTCAGCAAAATCTGACTTCGCAGCACTCGCGAGAATTCGGCTGTGATGCCCTTGTCACGACTGCCAAAGATCGCGTCACCGATCGCTCGTGCTGTTGGCTCAAATCGAAT
>JAYVNW010000442.1:0-2522 GCA_043758225.1 Candidatus Kuenenia sp.
CGTATCGATCGCGAACGCTGTCGGGTTCACGCGACAGATCAAAAACGTCGCTCGCAGCGTTGGAACTGATAAGTCCCATTGCTTTGGCGCGCTGAACATCAATATCCGCTGTGATGTCAGATGCCGCGAGGTGTGTTGAATCGTCGAGAGAACTCAACAGCGATCTACGATCCAGCAAACGCTGCTGCGTGATGGTTGCATCAAGCTGCAGTCCTGGAACGCGAAATCCTTTTGCGTTCGGATCAGAATTCAGCACGAATGGATCAAAGCGACTTCCCAGACATCCGCCAAACTGGCCGGGCGTCAGATACTTCGTACTGTCACAATGCGGAGATGGCGTGATCACGTATGGTGGCACGTTTCCTGAATATCCATCACGTTGAGCCAGCCAATTGATGAGCGTACCAAACGACGGACTATCTGCGCGGCTGGGATTGATGAGCGTACTGTCGATGCGATAAGGCTTGCCAACAATTGACCAGTGCATTCCGGAATTGTGGCCGCCGTGAGTGTGGTGCAGCGTGCGGACAATCGACAGCTTATCCATGCGTTTCGCGACTTCGGGCAGCAGCTCCGAAATTTCAATCCCGGGGACGTTCGTCGCGATTGGCTGGAACTCACCGCGAATCTCTGATGGAGCATGCGGTTTCATGTCCCACAGATCGAGATGACTTGGCGCGCCGCAATTGAAAATCATGATCACCGATTTCGCGCGACGCGCAGCTGGTGACGATGCGGCCGCGTCAGTTGGAAACGAATCCGCCCGAGCGATCGTGCTCCAGAACTGTTGCAGTGCTCCCAGTCCCGCGACCTGCGAGCCAGTTGTCGTCATCCATTGTCGGCGAGACGATGCGTACTTCTGCTTCGCTGCGGCGGGTCGTCGCATGGAAAATCTCCAGGCAGATTCAGCGGAAAACAAGGAAGGATTCAAAATGGCGGGCTCGTCAGCATAAACGCCGGCATCGCAGCCGTCGATCTCAAACTGATGGTTTTCTGGCTGAACGACAAATGACGGGAAAGTTTATCAATATGCTCTGGCAAATTTCATCGGCATTGAATCCTATCGTGAGCCAAAATAAAACAGCATTAGAGCCAGGGAGATTTTGTGGGTCATCGGCGGAAGCAGATCGGGCATTGACATTAATTCGGGCACACCCGCAACGGCCACCGCCAGCAGCACGACAACGGCTTTCAGGTCTCCCCATCCTGCTGACGTTCGGCGACCCGACCGGCTGCCAAACCAGGAACCGATGTTTCTGGCAATCGCACCGAGCGCATACGCAGCCACTATTCCCAGCAAAGAAATCGCTCGAGGTTCCCAGAGTCTGTTTTGTCGATAAAGAAACACTCCGAGCGCGATGAATGATCCAACAATCAGCAGGCGGATACTGTGGCGAGGCAAGTAAAGCGGATTCCCTTCTCTCTCCAGAACTCCTTCTTTTTGAATCCGAGCAAGCACTTCGGGAGGCAACGACACGAATCGCCTTGATGTAAAATAGTGAGCCAACGCAATCAGTAATGTCTCAGTCCAGACAAGATCCAGATCATGACCTCGGGCGACGCTGAGAGTCACGATGGACACGACAAACAACGTCAAGATCGCACGTACACTTCCAACGGGCAGCCCGAGAGGTGGCCAATACTTCGGTGAGCCTTCTGGTTCCAGCGTCATCATATCGCCCTTAATGTTCGTGCGTAAGTTTTTCGATCCATCAGACTCTGTGCGTGATACTTTCTGACGAATTCTTCTGAACAGTCTACGCCGTTACTGTCTACTCCGACAGCGGCCGGAACAACAATGATCGGGAGAGTGCACATGCCAACGGCATCGAGCGTCCTCTTGGGGTGAGCGGTATGGCGTCAGCCATCCGAGTGCGATTCCTCGGATTTGCGTTTGTCGCGGCTGGTGTTTTGAGCCGGTGAGCGCTGGCGGTGATGTGGATCGCGGACAGGGGCGGTGCTCGGAGGGCTGACGCCCTGCCGCTCGCCGGCGAGTCTCACTTCAACTCACGCTTTAGCCAATCATACGCTTCTGCTCGGACATCGTCGGGGAAGTCGTGAGCGCAGTTGGGGTATTGCGTTGTGATATTGCCTGACTCGCTGCCGTAGACTTCGAATGCTTTTGTGGCTTCAATAACCACTTTACGCACACCGGCGTTGTCGAAGTTTTCGTCACCGGTTGGAGCGTTGATGAAGATCGAACGCGGCGCGATGGCGGCCAGGACTTCTTGAAAGTCGAAAGGCACTTTGTCCGGGCTGTTGGCATAGAGGTCTCGAATTCGCGGCATGTAGCGATCACTGGTCCAGCCAGCGAGATTGCCTTTGTAGTAATCGTGAAAAGCGGTAAATCCGCAACTTGTCACAACCGCACGAATGCGGCCGTCAAAGGCGGCGGTGAACAGGGTGTTGTGTCCACCAAGTGAATGTCCGATGCACCCGATGCGATTCGGATCGACAACCGACAATGATTCGAGAACGTCGATCGCGCGGATGTTGTTCCAGATGGCTTTCATCGATCCGCT
>JAYVNW010000443.1:0-1954 GCA_043758225.1 Candidatus Kuenenia sp.
GGATCTAATTTCTTCCTCTCCGCAAGTGCCATTGCCGACTGCGAAGACGTTACAACGATCTCATCGAAACGCCGTTTCGGTAATCTTGCAATTGTCTGCCATCGCGCGATGACTGCTTTTTCGTCACGCCAATTTCAGCAAGAGACTCAGTTGGTAGCTTGCCACCGATCAAAGTCACACTTGATGACTTTGATTTTCTGTCGCCACCCTGTAATTTCATTCTGGCGAGAATTTCACCGGCTCGCCGTTCGGCCATGACGACAATTTCAGCCGCCCAATTCTGCGAAGCAACGCCGTCACCGACTTCTCGCAGATCCTCACGTGAACGCGGTGTATCCGTTTCTTCACACCAGTCCAAAAGCTCGTCAGCGTCGGAACGGCCTTGCACTTCTTGATGATGACTGAACGTCAGATTGTCCCGCCAGCGGGACAATTCAAAGGCTTCGCAAACGCTTTGTGCATTCCTTGCAGTGCTGTAATTCAGTCCGACCCGCGTGCAAATTCCTTCCAGCTCACCATAGCCCCAAATTTCGCCCTTGCAGTTATGGAAAAACCCTGCCACGCCGGCGACAACGTGACGTGACAGGCCCATTACCGGAAACGATCCGGCATGGATTCAGTTGTTTGACGGTTTCCCGATCCAGCTTTTTAGGCGGGTATCCTCCGCAGCCTGAACATTTAATTGATCCAGTTGCAAAATGATCTCAGCCGCCTTCAAAACTTCCGCCGGAATTTCGCTTTCCAGAAGTTTGCCGAGTGCTTTTACAACCCGCTCCCGGAACTCTGGCGACATTGAAAATAGATCACTTTGCTTTTCGTTGTTCAACGCTTCATGTTCAGTCATATAGTTTCGCCGCAACCAATTTCATAAACAGACCAGCCTTCGTTTCCAGACATTCATCGGAGATATCCGGCGTACATCGCAATGCGAATTCTCTTGCATCGTCCAGTGTTTTGATCTGCTCAAAACTGACTATCGGAACGCTATCCAATGGCAGCGAATTTTCGGTTGTCGATGGCTTTCCGAGCGCCCTGGTTAACAACAGATTCGCGGCCTGTATGTCGCCATCTTTTGCCATCTCGACCAGCTTCGAGACAATAGTTTTGATGTCGTCTTCCGTGACGCCCACAATGAACAATTGCCGCAGCCGCTGTGCATGTCGTGCCGTCGGATTGCCACGCGCAAACTGATTACCACGCGAAAACCGGCCTGCGTCGTCGCGACCGTTCACCGCCGATGGTACGGTGGCCGATTCATCGGTAGTGCTCATCGAATTTTCCTCATGTTGTTGAGGGACCCAAAAAAACTTTAGAGACAAATAATGAAGTCAGCACCCCGCAATAAGAAAAACGGGGGGCTTTCAGGAGGACCCGTGACTTTCAAACGCCGCGTTTGCCTGAAAACACCAATGTTTTTGACGTTTTTCATCGCAAACCTGAAAGAATTCCCTGCGTTTTCGCGTCATTTCGTGAACAGTTTTGCGAATTCTGACGGCGGTTCGGCCTGCAGAATCTCGAACAAATCGCCGCCCTGACTCAGTTCAGGCATCAGGGTACGAATCGCTTCCGTGCTCATGTCGGAATCAAGTGCGTATGACGGCCCGAAGATTCGCATTTCGACCGGGTTAACTTCCATCCATGAGCGATAGAGCAGATGCAAAGCACACCGCACAAAGCGAAGCCCATGCGATATCAGCTCATCACTGCGATGCGGTAACGGTTTCAGTCCCAACTGTTCCATCATTTTCTCAGTCCCGCCTGGAACCAGTAAATCTGTTTCCAGAGACGTGAATTCCGACTCAGGTATTAACCGGAATCTACTGTCGAACGCACACATCGCGTGTGCGATTTCGTGCATTAAGATCGCGCGTTGTTCCGGAAGTTCCATCGCTTCGAAGGTATCACCCACGCCGATAAAATGGCCACGCCCTTTCCATTCTCCCGAAGTGATAAG
>JAYVNW010000444.1:0-2927 GCA_043758225.1 Candidatus Kuenenia sp.
CGAATTTCACACTATGACCGAGTTCAGGAAGTCAGCCTTCGGGTTCGCAACGAAACATTAGGAACGTGCCCACAAAACCATCCAGTCACGGTTTTTGATGATGGAAATTTGAGCATTAATTCGATTTAGGTTCATAAAACTGGACAGTGTTCCATCGCAGGAGCTATCCTTCACGGTCCCCGCCTGTTTCGAAACTTGCTCAGTCTTCACAATCAGTAACTTTCGCGACGCAATCTCCAGCCTGTTTCCTTCCGAACAACATCGGAAGTTGGCAATGATCTCCAACCGGCAAAACACTACCACCTCATCTTCACAGGCTGCGAGGATTAGCAACCTGGAGTTAATGCATCTGTACAGACTGAGGTTGAGTAGACGCACCGTTCTTGCAGCCAGCGCGATGGGATTTTTGCCCAGTTTGACCGCCACACAAATTTGGGCGGAAGATTCACCCAGCATCGCTAATCAAACACCGGGATTCGGCAAAGCCAAACGCTGCCTGTTCTTGTTTATGTGGGGCGGACCAAGTCAGCTCGATACACTGGACCCCAAACCGAACGCGCCAAGAGAAGTGCGTGGTGAGTTCTCAGCCATTCCAACCGCAACCCCCGGTCTGCAGATCTGCGAACACTTCAAACACCTCGCACCTCTGACAGATCTGGTCACAGTCATTCGTTCGCTGAATCATGATGATCCAGCACACCTCAGCAGCGCCCACACGGCAGTGACGGGGCAACTGCCGCCAGTCAACAAAAGCGACGATGAACCACCCAGCCGGCGTGATTCTCCGCATCTCGGCGCGTTGCTTTCGAAGTTTCGCGATGTGCCAGTCGGTTTGCCTTCCAGCGTGATGATGCCATGGAAGACATTTCATCCTGCCGCGCCTGGTGGCGAATCTCCAGGACAGTCCGCAGGTTGGCTAGGGCAGGCAGCTGACCCAATGCTGGTAGCTGGTGATCCGAATCTTCCGAACTGGTCATTACCGGCGTTGCAGTTGCTGGACGGGCTCGATACGCAACGACTGGACCATCGTCGCACATTGCTGGCTTCCATTGATCGGCAACAACAGACTTTGATGGATCTTGCATCACTGGGGATGATGTCGCAACAGGAACAGGCGTTTCGGTTGTTGAGTTCCAATCAGGTCCGCCAGGCATTTGATCTCAGCCAGGAAGATCCTGCCACGCGCGATCGTTACGGCCGCAACATCCACGGCCAATGTGTGTTGATGGCGAGACGATTATTGGAACACGGCGTTCCGTTTGTCTCGGTCAACTGGCACAACGACGGAAAGAACTTCTGGGACACGCATGGCAATAATTTCAATCGGTTAAAGAATGATTTGATTCCACCTTCAGATCAGGCGCTGGCCGCCGTGTTATCAGATCTGCGAGATCGCGGAATGCTGGACGACACGCTTGTTGTCTGGGTCGGAGAATTTGGTCGCCGACCGCAGATTACAGCCAACAACGCTGGACGCGAACATCATCCATTCTGCTATAGCGGTCTCATGGCTGGTGGCGGCATCAAAGGCGGTGCAATTTATGGAGCCAGCGATGAGATCGCAAAATATCCGTCAGAAAATCCGATGTCTCCGCGAGACCATGTCGCGACAATGCTGCACGCGATGGGCGTGCCGTGGGCCACTACGCTCAGCGACGCCACCGGACGTCCGCACCCTTTGTATGGCGGAAGTCCCGTACTGTCATTGTTTGGCTGAACGGATGACGGCGGGTGGCCAAAACAATTGCTACTTCACCGTCAGCTTATCCACCAGATATTCCTGAATCGTCTGATGCTTCACATCCGGCGCACCGGGGTAGTTTAGTTCGCAGTCGACTTTCTGATCCACGCAATGTTCCTGCAGCTTGACACCAAAGTTTGATGTGTGAGTTGGATCTTTCTGCTCCTGCCCCAACCCTGGCTTCGCGCTGTAAAAGAGATAAATCGGTGGATCGTCAGACGTCACAAGTGCGTATGGTGAGTACTCCTGAATCCAGGGCATGATCTCATCACGGCGAGAAAGAAAGGCGTCGAAGTCGCGGGCTTTCTTTCCCTTTTCTTCTTTGAAGATCCCAAACGCATGACTTCCGTAATTACTGTTGGGAGTCCATTCTTTCATCTGCTGCGGATCAAGAGTCGTCTGCGCTCCGTTTACAGCGGCGCATAATAGTCGCGTGGATTCGTGTGAAATCGGATCACTGTTTTTCGGATCCGCAAGATCATCATGAAAGGCCAGCCACAGACTTGAACAGGCTCCGGCGGAACCGCCTGAGGCAGCGATGCGTGTTTTGTCGATATTCCATTCTGTGGCCTTACTTCGCACAAACTGCAATGCTCGCGCGGCATCATGCAGGCAACCCTTGACGGGCGGTTCGACTTTGTCTGCCATCGCTTCTTCAATGAAACGATATTCAATTGAGACCACGGAAATTCCCGCCTTGTGCATTGCGGGAACATAAGTGTTCATACTGCCCATGCGATTTCCCGCCTGCCATCCGCCACCATGAATGAAGAACAACAATGGCGTCGGTTTTTCCGATTCAACTTTCCAGAAACTCAGCACCTGCTTTGGATGTGGACCGTAAGAAACTTCAGCGTCCGTTGGTGCCGGTGCAGGCGGCTGTTTCGGTGCGGCTTTCTTTTCCTGTGCCTCGGCACTGGCAACAAGGCTGATCGGTAATACGAAAGCGGCAAACAATCGGAGCGCAGGGTATGCCATTTGTGGAAACCTCGACGAAACGAAGGGGTGGGATTCGAGTACTCGGAATACCAGTCATTCAAGCAGGCCGGGGGTGCAGTGTCGAGCCTACGACCGAAAGCATTTCCGAAAAGTCTCAATCGTCTGGCAAGCTGTCGTCAGAGAATCAGGTATCGGAAACGCTTCGGCCGATGCGTAACCAGCGTAGTTGATGGCAGACAGGGCGGAG
>JAYVNW010000445.1:0-6629 GCA_043758225.1 Candidatus Kuenenia sp.
CCTTCTGGCTGAATTAGTTCACCCCTCTCCTGCCTGTCTCTCTCCTCTCTTTTGTGAATCTGTTGTGCTCCATTACGCAGAGTCTGAAACTTTGTCCTCTGATGATCGCAACTGTCTCATTTGCCTCCTTGCTAAGTACGAAGGACCCCCGCAATGTCATTCCTCAAATCACGATTCACTCGATTCGTCACATGGTCACTCACGCTCGCAGTTGTTGCTAACGGACCTCTGCTGAACGCTGAACAACGCCCGACAGAAACACCTGTCGAAGATACTTCAGAACGCGAATCACTAATGCAGGATGTGAAGCTGCAGTCGGGAGGAGTCCTGAAGGCACGCATCGTTGATCTGCAGGGCAATCCAGTGGTCGGCGAACAGGTCTCTGTGATGTTCCGTGACAAAGAAGTTGCTGCTGTGGTTAGCAACGAGGATGGATTCGCCACAGTGAGTGGTATGCGTCCAGGCCTCCATGCGATTGTCACTCCTGCAGGTACGACCGGCGTACGGTTGTGGAACGCCGACACAGCGCCACCGACGTCGTCGTCTGTTCCTGCCATTGTTTCTGACTCTGAAGTCGTGCGTGGCCAGTTCGGTGCATTCAATCTGCCAATGGTTGTCGTTCTGGCTGCTGCCGCTGCTGGAATCGCGATCGGGCTGGACGCCAGGAACACAGCAGACGATGCCAAGAAAGCAAACGCTGCTTTGGAAGCACGTATCAAAGCTCTTGAACCGGCTAGCCCGTAATCTTCGCGACCTGATCTACTGCATGGATCGGATGCGTCGAAGTGTGGCTCAATCAGGCAATACTGCGTTGCTTCAATCCTTGCCTTCCAATTGAAATTCGGCATGAAAGTAATGCAAAGGGACGGGAGATCCCATTAATCGAGTGACGGGCATTGCCATGATTTTGTCTGCTGTTGGGAACAGCCGCAAAGCAAACTCATGCCGCCCTGTAACGTGATGGATACCGGCAACATTGAGTGACCCAAAGTATCGCATGACCCCGGCCTTTTCAGAGGCAAAGCTCTCCGGGCGCGCCGACTGGGGGATCAAATCACTCGATACCTGCAGATTCATCGTCCGTATTGACGGATCATCAAATATGAGCGATGCTACTGGGTGGAGTTTGTCCTTTTCGCTGTTTCTATCGACAATGCAAAGATCCAATTCCCATAATCTGGGTTCCTGAATAGGCCGTCCTGCGAGGTCGAATTTATCAAGAGACAGCGACGCAACTTCAAGCTCGACAAAGACTGCGACTTGTCCGTCGCCGTCGGCGACTTGGATCTGTTCGCCAAGCGGTGTCCCATCGATCGCCAGAAGCATGAATTTGCACGGCGCGGCCTCTGGGAGTAGATTTGGTTCGGAACTGCATCCAAGCCCAAGTAACAAAAGAACGGTCACACCAGTCCATCGAATCATCTGTAGCCTTCCATTGCAATGGTCCGATAGTCGCACGTAATTCAAGCTCATTGCCGTGCAACCAGTCGTCAAGCATGTATGTGCCGCTCCAGCTACCATTCTCCGGAGACGGAACGTCCATCATTTCGAGAACCTACAGCACGCCATAGAACGTGATCGACCCCATTCTGGACAAACCTGACGCTGCCATCGCACAACAGCAGCGAGATACCACCTCTATGCAGACTGGTTGGCGGCACGACTGGCACATTGTCAGTAGCGGACTCCAAATTCCCGTTGAAGCAAGGTGGTCGATTTGGAGGCGTGAGGTGGTTGTAACCAGGTATCCAAACAGCGAACATACTGTTGGTTCCGGGTGACGCTGGAAACTGCGTTGTTCGTTCCAACTCGCAACGTCGTACCAATTCATTTTCGTTACCCATTGGACCAAATAGTGGCTCCCGAATGTACCACAGATATCGTGTGGGATCGTTTGCTAGTTCCGCCTCCGTCATCTCGCCAACAAAACTACCTGCACAAAGGCGCTCTGAAAACAAAGCCGTATTCGAGAGGCCGTCAGAGATCTCGTGCAATGCGCGACCGTATTTTCCAGGCTTGTTCTGAAGTCGTGTGTCGAGAATTCCATCGAAATCCCCTTTCTCGTCCCTGAAGCTGCTACCGGAGCTTAAATGATAATTGACTTCCCCTAATTCTCGGTGCGTTTTAGGATCGCTGGGACACAGCATGACCGGCGGAGAAACCACTCCGTTACCGCCTTCTATGTACGGCAAAAGATCGTTAAATGCATGTGAAGAAGAGGGAAGGAAACGATTCGACTGTTCGAAGTTTTGACTGGCTACGCCTAATTGGTGTAGATGGGATTTACATTGGATCAGTCGCGCAGCCTCGCGGGACCGCTGGACAGCAGGCACAAGAATCGCCATCAGTACTCCAATTACTGATAACGAAACCAAAACTTCGATTAACGAAATACCGCGACGCATATCACACCTCAGTTCATCCATCAAACTGATAATCTGAAACAGGACTCGGGAGGAAGCTACGGCGTATAATCAAACGTTCGAATATAGTACCTGTTTGGGAATTGTGGGTTGCCGCCTAGATCTCGCATGACATTGTATCGATATTGTCCAGACCCCGGAACATATTGCTGAGTGTGGGAATACATGTACATGCTATATGGCATTCCGCCACTCGGAAGTGGGATTATGGCGACAGCGACGAGATCATAACTGGCAACCCCAGCAGGACTCCAGCCTGGTTGGTTTTGGACCGTAACAGCTTTGCTGATGTTGGCTCCAAACACTCCGGGTTGGCCAACACTCATTTCGACTGGGGTCGTGAACGAAACTGTGCCTTGCGTTTGCCCGTTTGCTCCATCACAGATGAGGCCTATGAATGCCGCTGAAATACAACCGACTACAATTTTGAACATAGTATTCCCTTTTACTCAAATACAGAACACTTCTCGCCCAAATACTCCACGACACAAAATCAATGAAGCCGGGCTTGTATGTAGACTTCCCCCCCCTCGCTATTTTGCAAGCGTTCAGTGAGTTTCGGGTATGCCTAGTTGGCGGATCATACTTAATTAGACCAGTCCGCGTTTTTTTCGAAGCGCCCATTCACTCGTCATCAGTGCCACCAACAGCAACAGGACAAACCAGTTGTCCCAAAGACTCAAGCGTTCCTGACGCTTCAGCGCTACGCCGGGCAAGCCGTCTTTTGCCCACTGATCGATGCGATCCAGAAACGCATCGGGCGTGAAGAATTCCCCGCCGCTGGAATGTGAAACTTCACGCAGCAGCGAAAAGTCAGATGACGGATCATCAAGTTCCGGATCACGTGCATTGACATGAAATCGGGTCGTGGCAATGCCGGCAATCGGTTGTCCGTTGTCGGTGGCTTTGACGCGAACCCAATAATCGCCGGCTACAAGGGTCTCTGTGAAATCCGCAAGACTCATGTCAACGCCGCTTCGTGGCGTCAGCGATGTGCTTTTGCCCGCAGGATTCGTCACGGATAACTCAAAGACTGCATCATTTTTCGGACGTCCTTGCTCATCTCGAGCCCCGAAGGAAAGTTCCGTCGGTTGCCCCGGTGTGAGATCTCGAGGATTCGCCACAACCCAGACGCGCTGATCCATGTCGGCGTCTTTATGCGTGAGCCACAAAATCGCCTGACGCCAGAAGCGAGTATGTTCTTCGGCGTAGCCTTCCATGTACCAGTTCTGCCATGTCGTATCACCTGCAAACGCCAGCACGCGCGACGCTCCGATGGATTGTCCGACGAGTAACGGATGGCCGGAATCCGAGACGGCCAGAAGCTGAGCCAGCGATGCCTGTTTGGGTACAAACAGATTCGCTCCGGCCAGTGGCGGCAACTCATCCCAGCGACTGCGGTTTTGATCCGGCGCAGCGATTTGCATGACATAATGGCCAAGTCCGTCGCGGGCTGGCAGCATTTTTTGAGGATCCGTCAGCTGTAGGTTTTCAGCAGGCAACTCAATGGGAAAAAGCGGAGCCAGAATTGTCTTCCCATAACCGCCCTGTCCAAAATTTTCGCGACCGCCTGTCATCATCAAACCGGCTCCGCGATCACAGCAAATCGCAATCTGCTGAATCTGCTGTGGAGTGAACGCATCTGCTGGTACGTCACCGATGATGAATCCGTCGTAGGCACCCTCCACGAAAAACCGATCCGGAATAGGTGTCCTGTTGCGCTCGCGAAAGAATCGAGCCCGAATCGGCTGATAGTCAACCTGGATTCGACTGCTGTCGTTCATTTTCATCAGCCACTTTGTTTCCGGGCGGATAATGTCAAAGTAGGCGATGCGAATGCCGCCGCGACCGACTCGGATAATGGTCTCCACTCGATTGTTCGTCTTGCGCACTTCACCCGGCAGCGGTTCTGCTTCGACAGCAAGTTTCAGATCGCCGAACTGCTCCGGAGCGATTTGAAGCTGAATGATGGATTCTTCAGAAGCTGATTGAGGTGTGTGCATGGCGATTGGGCGAGTATCCTCCGTGACCGGCACTGCAACCATCTCACCACTTTCACCGTCCTGCTTGCCTGTGCGATCTTCCAGGTAGACTCGAACACGCACCGGCTGCCCCTGAGCACCATTTGCTCGCAGCTTGACGCGAATCGGCAACACATTGCCTTGAAACACTTCACGCGACAGGTCCAGGTCATCCAGTGCCAGATCAAGCGACGCAGATAACGCCTCGGGGCTGCCGAACCCCACTGAATAGATCGGCCGTTGCAGCTTGCCGAACAGCCGTGCCACCTGTGTTGGATCAACATCCAGCGAGCCGGAAGCGGCCTGACGTCCATCGCCCAGAAACAGCACAGCTGGCACACGGTCTTTGCCAATTTCTTCAGACAGCAACTCCAGAATTTTTCCATTGGCCGTCCTAGCGCCGTCGGATTTGTCATCGGGATGCTGAACAGTCTGCAGCACATCGGAAAAATCCCGGTAGCGGATTTCGGCTTTTTCGCGGATGGCTTTCAATCCGGATTCAGCCGCCGCCAGAATCCTGAGCAATGCCTGACGCCGTGTTCCGCCACTTGGGATGTCTTCCGTCTGCATACTGCGACTGGCATCGGTCAGAACATAAAGGATGGAATCTGACTCATCGTGACTTTCGAATTCCACAAACGGTCGCAGCAGCAACAGGCATAAAACAATGACAATTGCCATTCGCAACACGATCAGAATTCGTCGCCAGCCAGCGGAAAGGTGTCGAATTCGCCGAGGATATCCCAGCCATAGTACGGCCAGCATTGCCACGCAGGCAATGAGCGTCAAAGTCCATGACCAGACTGGCTCGAAGTGAAACGTCATGAGAAAACGTCAGGCCCAGGTTGGCGACAGAAGAGGGAAAGTATTTGACTGCCGCACAGCATAGCAGATCAGATCACAATTCGGCGAGCGGCACGCGTCAGCTTGCCGGTACATTGCGATTCTGGCGTTTGTATTCGGCGCGAGCCTCCTGCGAATCTGAAATCGCATTTGCACTGGTCGCTGCCACCTGCCGCTCTCCGGTGAATCGCAAAAGTTTTTAGTAAACCCGGCGTATGAAATCCCGAGGCTGATCAGTAGTATTCAATTCCTGCTCGAAAACTTTTCCTGAACAACTGTTTGTGAGTCCACTAAGATGCAAATCGGTAACACTTCGAGGCGTTTGCTTTTGATTCCTTTGTGTGCCCTTCTGGTGAGTTTTGCTCAGCAACTTGCTGCCGCCGATCAGCCGAAAGATCTGGCGAGCGCGTTGACGCCGCTGGTGTCAGCATTGTCCGGTAAAACTCCGCAGTTTGAAATCTCCGGACAAGTTGTCGTGCCAATAGATGGCAGCTCGCAGCCCATCAAAATTCGCATGCTGCGATACGATGACGAATCATTTGACATCGCTTTGACTCATGCGGACTACGCGATCGAAATTCGTCGTCGAGCCGATGTGACTGCGATGGCGTTGCCAATTCTTAAGACAGTATTCATCGGACGCGGTCCAGTCGATGCATCGAACAGTCTGAAGCCGTTGGCAATTGCAGATCGCCTGGTTTCGAAAAGCTCCAGTCTTGGTAGCGTATCCTTCGGGCTGAATTTGCTGGCGGCAGGAGACATCGAAGCAACTCTGCGAGGACTGCTGGCCAGCGCGAATTTTATTCATGATCCGAGCAAGGGCTGCTGGAAGTCAGACGACGCCACGGTCACGTGTCCGAAAGACCAAAGTATCAGCGTCAGCGCTAAGGACGTCACAGTGTCGCTCGACACAAAATCCAAAGTTGGTGATGCACCATCGGCCGACGAGTGGCCCGGCATGAAAGTCACAGAACTGCCGCGTGGCGAACTGGAACGAACACTTCTCGTGGGTGTGCGTCGCGCAACGGAAGTTCTACAGCCCGGTCGCGAACTGACGCAGCCGTCACAGGTTCCACGATCGACTGAACACGGTAGTCTGACATGGATCGATGGCCAGCGCGTGGCGACGTTGTGGGGAACTCCGGAAGAGATCGGCACTGCTCACGGAAAATTACTGAAGGAAGAAGCCAGACGCTGCATTGAATCCGTGCTGTACAGTTTTGGAACGGCCAACACGGTCCGAACGGGACGCTGGTTCCGGCATGATCTGGAGGAAGCATATGCTCGACTGTCACCGCATATCCCGGATCGCCACAAACGCGAAACTCAGGCGCTTGCTGTA
>JAYVNW010000446.1:0-14427 GCA_043758225.1 Candidatus Kuenenia sp.
CAGTCGTCAACTCAACCCAAAGGGAAAGGCAATCTGCTGTCGGGATTCTATTTTCTCGGCGCGCCATTGATCCTCGGAAATCGAACATACGTGCTGGCAGAAAACAGCGAAGGTCTGTTTTTGCTGCAGATTGCAGAACCTGCTGCGAAGAGCAATGCATCTGCCAATCCCCGTGTCGTTCGATCCCAACTGCTGACTCAACCTCAGTTCGATGTCAGCAATCATCCAGTTCGAAAACATGCGGGGCTGATTCCGTCGTACGCACACGGCATGTTGATCTGCCCCACATGCGATGAAAAAATCGTCGCGGTCTCAGCCGAAGACAACGCCGTACGATGGGTGTTTCGATATGCCAACAATATTCACACGCAGGAACTTGGGGGCGACGCTCCGGTTCTGTCCGGTGCCAGCGACCCCTGGGATTCGGGCCGAGTGGATCTGGATTCGCGCTGGACTGATTCCTTGCCGCGGATTGTTGGAAACAGCATCATCGTGACGCCGCGTGATTCCGACAATTTGTTCTGTCTGGATTTGCAGACGGGACAGGAACGCTGGGTGATCAACCGAGGCGAGTTCCATAGTATCGCAGCGATTGTTGCCGACAAATTGATTCTATGTGGTAACCGTACTGTTCAGGCGTTTCGGCTCGACAACAAAGAATTGCTTTGGAGTCAGACGATTTCAGAGGGCATCATTTGCGGGCGTGCGGCGACCGACGGTCACATCCTGCAGATCCCGACGTCGATGCCGGCGATCGTCAGTTTTGACGTGGAAACCGGTCACACACTGGTCACACAGGAACTAAAAGGTTCTGGTGATATCACCGCCGACCAGAACGACGGCACAATTCCAGGTAATCTGCTGATCATCGGTGATCAGGTTTTGTCGCAGAATCTGGACTCCATCCGCGCGTATTCAAATGGACAAAATTTACCGAATCTGGCCGACCAGGCAACGGAGCGATTGCTGCAAAATGATATTCCGTCGGCCATTACGCTGCTTGAGCAGGGTCTGAAGTCAAATTCTGATCATGAGACTTCTCGCGAATTGCTGATTGACGTTTTGATGGAATCACTGCAGACCGACTTCGTGGCACATCGATCGGAAATCAAGCGACTGCGGGAACTCATCACCGAAGCCGACAATGATCGTCCCATTGCAGCCGCGTTGCATCTGATGCTCGGCATGAGCTTGCCTGACGCGGCAATTTTGCCCGAAAAGTTGAATCGGCGTTCGCAGCGTCAGCTTGCAGAGTTGTCTCAAATGATCGCGCGAGAATTGAGTGAAAGCGATTCTAATAGTGTCGAAGAGCTTACCGACCAACTGCAATCCATGCTGCCCGAGCTCATTGCCGGCCAAAGGGATGCAATGGCGATCGGCCCACTGCGGCGATTGAAATCATTAACTCTGGTGGCAGGAATTCGCAAAGCATTAAGGCGTCACAGCCTGCAGGACAGCATGACAATTCAATCAAAGCTGCGCGACGTCGGTGCCAAAGCGTTAGCAACGGTGGCTGATCGAGACAGCCGAATTCAGTTTGTGCGTGACCTGGCAGCAAGTGGGATGCCTCAACTGGCGTTGGAGATTCTTCAAATTGCTGCAATCGAAGATGGCGACCGGCTCATGTCATTCACCGGTCGACAGATTCGATTTGAAATCATGCGTGCAGGGACCGGCGACAGCACTTCGATCACGACACTTCTGGACGAACTCGTGGCCCGCGGCGATCTGCAGATGCTCAGGACAATTCACGATGAATTCAAAGCGGCCGACTCAGCCAGTCCACTGAATCTTCAACGACTGGTGACTGCTCAATCGATGGCAAACAAAGCCACATTCGAAACATGGTTTGCAACTCACGCAGAAATAATCAAGCCAGAAGTTTCGACATGGGGTGCCGAAGCAAAAATCGATCAGTCGGATCACCGCACTGTCATGTCCCCTCGCAAGCTTCCAAATGGTATTCCGAACGAGGCAGTCCCGCTGTACGGTTCGCCAGGTAAATTTCGAGGCTGGTCATTTGCCATGTTGCTGCGAGAACAGGCCCTCGCGGCTTTTGACTCGGAAGGGCGCATTCGCTGGACACTTCCAGTACACGGTGCGGTGGAACAATTGAGTGATCAAACGCATCCGGATTCCTACATTACCGTCCGTGGCCCCATGATGATTGCCAACCTGAAAGGTTTGCTGTTTTCATTGGACACCGGTGATCTCATCCAGCGTATGGACGGTGGCAAACAAGTGATGGAACCACGCGTCTTATGGACAAGGAATCTGGCTTCTCTGACGGCCGATCCTGAATCCAGTGAAGATCGCCGAAATGCCGACGTCGCAGACCGATTGACTCAATTCGCCCCACAATTGTCAGGCTACTATCCCGTTGCTCCGGTGACATCAACCGCCGTTGCAGTGATCGCCGAACAAAGACTGTTTGTCTTCGATAGTTTAACCGGCCGTCTACTGTGGCAAATGGACGGTCTTGCTCTGGATGCAAAGTTATTGACGACTCAGGATTCGGTATTGATCCTGTCAAGACGAACTGGACGTATCGAAGCTCGCAACATCATCGACGGGTCTCAAACGAAAGTTGCCGGACTGCCTGAATGGTGGGGCGATGCTATTGGCAATGTCGGATCATCAGTTTATGACTTCGAAATGGAACCAGGCGAAGAACTGCTTTGGCGAATCGCATTGCACGACCAGTCGTGCGTATTGTTTCGCCTTGGAACAAACAAGTCTGCCCTGGAATGTCGAGACCTGATGACCGACACCGTCACATGGTCGATCGATCTACCTGCGAATTCTGTTTTCTCCAACGTTACTAACGATGTCGTAGCGACCATTGGCGAAGGGAGTGAGTTGAAACTGATTCGTATTGATACCGGGCAGCTTCTGGCCAGTCACGACGTGACTCCTGTGCCGAAACCTCGCGAACTGTTTCTGGTGCAAACCATGGGAAACTATGTCGTGTTGCCTGAAGCTGTGGATGATCCATCTGTTGACCTTGATCCGGTTATGCAGGCGATGCACGTTTATGGTCGCATGTACTGCATCAATGGCAAGACCATGGATCTGCTCTGGGACGAACCGCTGGACCATCGATTCATTCGCTGTGCATCGGCTCAGTCACGTGTCATCCTGCCAAACGCTCCGATCATGATATTGCTGAAACGCGGCGGAGAAGGTGATCGCAATACGGGAGCACGCCAAACACACTACGGAGCCCGCATCATCGACGTCAGAACGGGCAAAGACATTCTAAACGCGACCGATGTCGGCTTAACGTTGAACGATCATTGGCTGCGAATCGATGAACCAAAACAGCAACTCGAATTGAGCTTCGATTCGCATATTTTCACGCTGAATTTTTCAGACGCGAAGCAATGAGCCGATCATTTGAATCACAGGTGAGCCGCCTTTGCTACGGTTTAATGATGCAACATCCCCCGTGATTCATGGAGATATTCTACTGCTTTTTACAGGGCTGTGTTCGGTTGGTGCGGCAGATGACTACGTCGATGGCGTTTTGCCGTATGTGCAGAAATACTGCGTCGAATGTCATAACGAAGAGGTGCACAAGGGCGACTTGGATTTGACTCGCTTTGCTACTGAAGCGGATGTTACGGCAAACTTTCGTCGGTGGGATAATATCGTCGAATTTATTCAGAACGGCGAGATGCCGCCGAAGGAAGCGAAACAGCAACCGGAGATCATTGAAAGCAATGCGCTTGTAGGCGCTGTCGAAAAGATTCTGCTGGCCGAAGCAGTAAAGTATGCAGGCGATCCAGTGTGGTTCTGCCTCGGCGCCTTTCAAATACGGAATATGATGCGGCGATTCGTGAATTGACCGGCGTCGACATCAAGCCGACGAAAGATTTTCCCGATGAACAGTTGCTGACCGCGGCGAAAGATGGCAAGCTCCAAAACGAAGACGAATTGGTGGTTCAAACTCGCCGTATGTTTCAGGATGATCGCATCGAAGCCTTCAGTCGGGAGTTCTTCGGGCAATGGTTGCGTTACCGCGATTACCTGGCGAAGGATCCCATCAACGCGGCGGCGTTCCCTGGTTACACGGACGAGTTGCGTGAGGCCATTGCGGAAGAACCAGTTCGGCTGGCCACGTGGTTGATTCAAAATGATCACCCGGTAACGGATCTTCTCAACAGTGACGCCACTTTTGTGAACCGCACCTTGGCTAAACATTACGGCGGCACCATTGAGCAACAGTACAACAAGGCTGCTTCGAATAATGATGACAACAGCTGGCGTCAGGTGACTGGTTTGCAGGACGCTGGTCGAGGCGGCTTGTTCGGCATGGCTGTCATTCTGACAAAGAACTCCGCTGGTGAACGCACAAGTCCCGTGAAGCGCGGTTTTTGGAGCGTGCATCATCTGCTCGGCCAGCATTTTCCACCGCCGCCAGCGAATGTTCCGGAACTTCCGGCGTCAGAAAAAACGGCGACAAAGACGATTCGGGAACTGCTCGCCGCACATGTTGCGGACGCTCAATGTGCGATGTGTCACAGTCATTTTGACGGTTTGGGTTTGGCGATGTAAGGATTTGATGCGATCGGTCGGTCTCGCACGACGGATAGTGCTGGTCGCCGGATTGATAACATCGCTAAACTTCCAAATGGAGAAACTGCTGCAGGAATCCCGGGACTGATCGATTATATTGATCAGCACCGACGTCAGGATTTCGTGAAAACATTGTGTCGCAGGTTCCTCGGTTATGCACTGGGTCGGTCGGTGATTCTTTCGGACCAGCCATTGTTGATGGAGATGGAATCTGCGTTGGAGAAAAATATTTATAAGTTTTCGGTGCTGTTTGAGATGGTGGTCCGCAGTCCACAGTTTCGACATCAACGTGGGGCAGGCTTCCAGCCTGTCGTTGTGAATTAATATATAGACTTCAATGGGGAAAAATCGTTTAACCCGTGGCCGATAGGCCAGGCCGCAGAACATCCTGGCCTGTCGGCCACAGGTTAAACGGCACACTCAAACCATTTTGGGCAGAATGTGCCTGTCCCCTCGTTCCAAGGCTCCAGCCTTGGAACGCACTGTTCCGGAGGCTCCTGCCTCCTCTGTGTTCTCTGGAGGCCGGAGCCTCACTTGCATTGTGTTCCGAGGCTGGAGCCTCGGACCAATTACGAATACTTCAGGACAGGCAAACCTCATGGCAACATCTCGTAAACCACGTGTCGCACGTCGAGTCGTTTTGAATGCTCTTGGCGCCAGCGTCGCATTGCCGTGGCTGGAATCGGCCCGATTGCTCGGGGCTGAAACTGCGAAGGCACCGCCAAAGCGATTCGCGTTCATGTTCTTTGGCGACGGCATTCATCCACCGGAATGATGGTCGAAGGGCAATGGTGCGTCGCTCGAATTGGGCCCTGCGTTTGCCCCTCTGGAAACATTCAAGCACAAGGTCAACTTCATTCACGGATTGCGACATCCAGACAATGTCGTCGGCGGTCATGCCAGGGGCCCGGCCGGAATTTTGACGGGGATCGAACCACTTGGCGGTCGAAAGATTCAGGCAGCGACAAGCATGGACCAGGTTCTGGCCCGGCATCTGGGCGAAGAAACGGTTCTGCCAAGTCTGGTCCTTGGCTGCGAACGGCCAGTCAGCGGATTTCATGAATCCAGTTTCTCAATGATGTATGCATCGCATGTTTCGTGGAGCTCACCAGTTTCGCCCGTGACTGCAGAACTCTATCCGTCGCTGGCCTTTGACAGTCTGTTCGAAAACAAGAGCAGCAAGACACATGTCAGCATTCTCGATCATGTGCTGAGCGAACTCATAGAGACATCCCAGTCAGGTCTATCCATTCCTCGGCCTGAACGTCGATCACCACAACTATTCGCACAACTGGCAGAACAAAGAATTCGCATCGATCACTCGCTTCTGGGTCGACCGATATGCGTATCTGGTCAACAAGCTCGAAGCAATGCAGGAAGGCGACGGTACAGTGCTCGACAATTCCTGCATCATGCTGGCCAACGAACAATGGACTGCTCATAGCGCGCCGAAGATTCCGCTGCTCATGTCAGGCAGCCTGTCAGGCACATTCCAGACCGGTCGAACACTGGAATACGAAGATGCCACACAACGTCAGATGTCATCGTTGTGTCTCGCCATCATGGACCGCATGGGAGTGTCGCTGCCTTCATTTGGAAATGCGAAAGACCATCTTGTCGGAATTTAGTCCGTAGCTCAGCCGTTTCTGCGCAGGTTCGTTCGGCTAACCGCCGGGAACAGTCGAAACACGCATTCACTTTTACGTTCGTCCGGGCCAATTCGCCAGCCACGGCATCGCGCGATCGATCACAGTGTCCTGGCAGATTCGAGAGAACTCAGACGAGCGGCGATCTCCGGACGGAATCACATCGGTGATCTTCAGGTCGATGATATCGGCAGCAATGCTGCGAGCGAGTTTTTCGGCATCGAGCAATTCGGCGTCGGTCCAGTCGGCTATCGCCGCCCCGATTTTTGACAGTTCGCCGGGCAGTTGGATGTAGCCAAGTTCCACGTTGCCCGTGATGCCTTCAGATCGAACAAGCAATCGATAAAGCGGAAGCTGCAGGTCGATCCATTCGTCCTTACTGCGGTGTGTGGTCTTTGGGGGCAAAGCCGATTCGCTGGTCTTGTAGTCGAGGACTCGATACTGACCGGTCTGGACATGCTTATCAATGCGGTCCACGCGTCCTACAAGCTTCACTGGCCGATTATGGATGTCCGTGAAGTCGGTACATTCGTACTTCTTTTCTGTCTGATGAATTCGCCAGCCAGCGCGGCAGTTTTCGGCCTGCCATTTTGCAAACGCAGACAGTCTGGATTCAATCATCTTCAGCTGCACGCTGACAGTCGCAGATCGTGTGCGGCCGAATCGTCCAAGAGCCGCCTTGTGAAGTGCATCGAGCAGAAAATGCTGAATGGCTTCATCGTCAAATGCGTCGCGGTATCTTGACTGACCGAACTCGTTCAGAACTTCGTGAATCAGACTTCCGAACGCGCGTGCGTCGAGTTCACGAACGTCGTCTTCAATAAGATTGAGTCGTAGCTCGCGACTCAGAAAATAACGATAGGGGCAGTTCAGGAAATCGCGAAAACTGGTGACGGGAATTTCTTCCGGAGCTGGTGGAACAGACAGCGGCGGCGGAACAATGAAGCCGCTGTGTCGAGGTGGTTCAGCTTCAGGTTCCGTTGAAGTCGGCAGCATCGCGGCGACGTCAGCGGCAGAATCCGGATCGTAAAAGCGGCGAACGCGTTGGGTCAGCGACTTTGGATCGGCAGCAAACCACAATCGACTTGGTGCCAACGGATTGCCCTTCACGTCGGTGCGTCCGGCGATCAACACAACTCTGCGGCGACTCTGCAGTACTGACGTCAGCGCATAAGCATCGCGGGCGTAACGACGCCGGTTGTCAGTAAGATCCAGTCGCGTGCGAAGACTGTTAGGCATGAAAGCGTCGGCGTTGATCGATTCCGGAATCTTGCCTTCGTTGAATCCAGTCAACACCAGGACGGGGCTGTCGTCGAGTGGCAATTCCAGCCAGCCAAGTAACTCAACGGCCTGATCATTGGATTCAGGTGGAATCGAGGCTTCACCGATTTGACGCAACAGCAATTGCAAGGCCTGACTGGCCGTACATTCCGGCAACACGCTGGGCGGAACGCGTCGCAGTTGTTCGTTGAATTCCTGTAAGCGAGTCACGCAGGCCACGATGGCTCGATCTGCTTCCGAGTCCGCTCGAAGATCACGGTCGCGATAGATTGTGGCCAGAATGCGCACGGCTCCATCGGCCCATTCGGACAGCGATCGCTTTCTTTCCAGCTGCTGAGTGAGCGACGCGTCGGCTGAATCTTCTAATTCGTCGAGCGTTCTTTGTCGCGATTTTTTGAAGGGCTTCGGCGCTGGAGTGGCACGACCAACGGCGGACCGAGCACTTTCCGCATCGATGGCGCCCGGGATCAGACATCGCAACAGGAATTCAACCGCGCGGCAAACTTCTGCGACGATAGTGCGTCGCGGAGTCTTACCCAGCAACACGCCAGGCGTGAGCTGCAGATGTTCGGCAAGGTATTGATCAAGTTCGTTGAGCCAGCCGTCGCGGCGAGTGGACGCTTCATCGTCGGTGAGATTTTGATTCAGATGTTCGCTGATCCAATCGTAGACATCAGGATGCCGCACAAAGTCGGTCAGTGTTGCAAAATCCGGCGGTAACTCATCACGCGCTGATGCCACATGCAGAGCCATTGCGGACAGCAGCTGATACGGCCGCGAATCGCGGAGCAGCATGCCGACCGGCCATTGTCCGGCGATCCCGGCGTCGGCCATCGCTTGAGTCAGCGTCGGAACCATGGAATCATCAGCCACGCCAATTGTGATGTCGTCGGCGCGAAATCTGCCATCGAAGCTGGCGAGTTCTACCATCACCAACTGAGCCTGCTGCAACGGCGAGTCCGTGATGCGAGTGTTCTCCAGCGGGATGTTGAGCAGTCGCGTTTCCCATTGTTCAGGGCGGACACACCCATGTTCATCAAACGCATCGGTTTCGGATTCCGGTGCGTGAATGATGGTCGTGACACGATCGGCGATCTGACTGAGCATCTGCCGAATGACGCGATTCATGTCGACAGTTCCGATCAGAATAATGTCACTGTCCGTGCGGCATTCTTTTTGCTGAACAGCGACAAGTCGCGCGGCCTGACGGTCCCAAAGTTTCAGATCATCCAGTTGCATCAGGTATTCGGCCTGTATTCGTCGCAATGCTTTCCAGCGTTCGGCTTCTTCGATGTTTCCAAGTTCGACGAGTTTCAGGTGAACTTCGTCAAACTCCATGCCATCGGCGGCAAGTTCGTTGTGTTGCTTGCGAAGCGATTCGCAAAGCGCCAGCCATGATGAGACAGAATTTTCGTCCGGCCGATTTGGCAGCGCTGCGCGGATTTCGTTTGGGTTCACGGCATAAAGAGCTTTACGCCAGACAAGCAACTGCGTCAGATCGTCGGCGAGTTTCTGTTGGAGCGGATACAGCAGTTCCGGAAACTGATTGAACGTCGTCATCCGGGGCGGCACCAGCGCGGGCCATTTGGAACTGCCTCGCTGCACGAGAAGTTCCAGCATCCGGCGAGCGGCTCGGCGACCGGGGAACACCAGAATCACTTTCGACATATCCAGCTGATCGCCGTTCGCGTAGCGACGAATCAAATAATCAGCGGCAGCCGGAAGAGCGGGCTTGTTCCAGTCCAAAAAATGTCGCGTGATCGCCATGAAGTCGTGCATCCCTGTTGTTGCGGTGTTCCCTCAAACATTTCTTCGACGATAGTACGCCGGATCGCTGCCCGTTTCCATTGCTGGCGAACCTGTGACGAAGTTCGGGACCATTTTCAATAGGTCGCAGTTTTGACATCGTGCGATTGCCAGACGCGAACTCACAGTTGCCGACCAATGTCGCTGGAGACTGTACAATCTTCATGCTTCGGCGCGTCGGACCAAAGCAGACAACAGGATTCCGCAAAACTGCTTCGGTCGGGGCGACCGACGCGGCATACGGCAGCTGTTGCCGTCTCAGAACACGGTGGCACATTGGGAATCCACAAATTCGGTCGGATAAGGGTTTGCAAGCTCGGCTTCAAGGCCAAACATGCCGATCAAGAATTATGCCGATAATGCGATTGCTGCATGGTTCATGAAAATGAACTTCTTCCAACGAGCGGCCACCGTGCAAAAGATCAATTCGAGCACCGCTGATCGTTTAGTGTTTCGCGACAAATTCCACGATGGCCCCCTGAACACGGAGCGGTGATTGCTGGAAGCCCTGAGCCGGTACATCAATCTGAACGTGCAGCCTGTGACGATTGTCGTCTTGCTCGACAGCGTATCCCACCAGTCGGTGGGGCAATACCTTTCCGGCTGCATTGACGCCGACGACGTCTACTCCGCTTACCGAATCCCATCCCTTGGGCAGTTCGACAATCAGAAGCGCCCGGTCGTTGAATGGAGCTTGCGGGTTCAGGTCATTGTCATACGTGTCGGTGTACGTGCTTTTGAGGTCCGGGTTCGCCAGTGTGGCCGTCACTCTCCATTCGTTCCCGGCTTCAGTGGCCTTAATTGAAAAGGGAGCGGCAAGGAACCCATCGCAGACAACCAAGGCTGGATCTCCCAGCAGGATCCTGGCGGCGGTCCCTTTCAACATGACGTCAGCCGGTGTGGTGAAAAGTGAAGGCGATCCGGCAGTGAGGGGCTCAAACGTGGGCAGCTTGCCGCCGGCTCCAATCACGACGCCGTCGTACGTGTGTTTGATCACGTCGCCCAATGATGCTCCGTCGCAGGCGAGAAACTCCATCTCCTGATAGACGGGAATGCCGTGGTCGGGATGGAGCGCCGCCAGATAGCACAAGACCTCTTTCTGTAGCAGCTTGAGGCAGAAAGAGTCGTCCGGCTTGACCTTCTGTTCGACCACCATTCCGGTGCTTTGGTCGTACCAGCGGTGCGTCACGCCGGTGTAACAGGCACCGTTGAAGACCACACACGGCGACAGCTTCATCCCAGGCAATTGGGCGGCCCGGAGGCCGTCGTCAATGCGGTCGGGGTGCCCGTGTCCGCCGAAATGAATCAGACTGGCACCGTCCAGCGTGTTCAGACGGTCGTCGTTGAAACCACTCTTGCCGTGCGAAATCGACCGCGAAGTGAACCGGTTGCTCAAAGCTGCCGGGAGCATCATGGCACCGGGAAATACGTTGAACGATTGCGCCGAACGGGAGCGATTATCTAATGGCAATGTGCAGCCGCACGCTCGTGGGACATCAGTCGATCATCCGAAATCGGACCGCCCGTTAGATAGCAAGCCAGAAACTCCTTGAAATGCGACTTCAAGGCGCAGCAGGCACGTTCATGACAGAGCGCCCGGAAGGCGGCAGATTTTGCCGATCTGCGCCGTCAGAGTTCACAGAACTAAGGTATTGACGTCAGCATTTCACTTCAGGATTGCGGCCCCGCATTGACCTCGGAGCAAGCTCGGGAATAGAGCACGCAGTTTCTAAACAGAATGCCGTGCACTCGCAGCCACAATAACCGAGGAAACACAGTATGCCGATTTATTCACGCCGCTACGTTTTGCGACAAATTCTGGCCTGTTCTGCAGCTCCGACAGTCATGGTCACGATGACGGGGTGCGGGACCCTCTTGCATCCAGAACGAAAGGGTCAGCCTGCTGGTCAAATTGACTGGTCGATTGTGGGGCTGGATGGGCTGGGACTGCTGTTATTCTTTGTGCCGGGTGTGATCGCGTTCGCCGTTGACTTCAATAACGGGACAATCTATCTGCCGTCCAGCAGTACCACGTCTGCACGGCGTAGCGATAAGTTACAGAACGGTCTTGTGGCTGTTTCAATCGGACCGAATCGCCCGACGCATTCCGACATTGAACGCGTTTTAATGCGCGAAGCCAAAGTCACGGTTGATTTGAGAGAGTCCGGAGTTCTGAAAAGTCCCCTGAATTCGATTCACGAGTTTTGGGCAGCGCGAGCTCGATTCATGAACCCTAGCATGCAATCAGCTGAACAGCATTATACCCGGCGTTAACAGAATCTGTTCCAGAATCGGACGAACAGACGACGGCGCTGCGAAACTTCAGCTCGCAACCCCATCCGGTCCAGCTATCGACAACGAGAACTTTAGAACTCATGCTGGCGGTCGGATTTGTAAGAATCGAACGACGGCAAAGGCGTTGTCGGGACTTGGAGACTCTGTCTGGTGGGCATCAACTGCGCACCGCGTTGACCGGTGGCGTGGTGAATGTAAAAAATGGAAGAACCAGTGTTCACAAGAAACGTGGGTTACGCTTTCTAATCGTCTGAGACAAATCGAAACCACAGAGCCACTGGCAGATGGGGCGTTTCTGGCACCGTCCTGAGTAACGTGTGTTCGGCGCGGCCCGATTTGCGACAGTTCACGCAACGAGCAGACGTTGCAGGGAGAGACTGCGCTGCGACAGCAAGGATTAGTGAAAAAACGGGTTCAACCTGGCAAGCAGGTTGAACCCGTAATCGCTTAGTCGGCGAATCGCGGTGAGCGATTTCGACTACTTATTGCTGACGACCGCTGGTTTTTCGGCGAGCCGCTCGGCACGATCAAGATCGAAACGGTCGAGGTTCATAACTTTCGTCCAGGCACCGACGAAGTCGTTGATGAACTTTTCCTTCGCGTCTTCACTGGCATACACTTCGGAAACGGCTCGCAGTTGAGAGTTTGATCCGAACACCAGATCGACGCGGCTGCCAGTCCATTTCACATCACCCGATTTATAATCCTTGCCTTCGAAGAAGTGTTCGCACATCGGCGACACTTCCCATTTGGTATTCATATCCAACAAGTTCACGAAGAAGTCGTTGCTCAACGTTCCCGGCTTTTCGGTGAAAACTCCGAGTTTGGCCAAGGGGCCGCTGCCAACATTGGTGCCGAGCACACGCAGGCCCCCCACGAGTACGGTCATCTCAGGTACGGTGAGAGTCAGCATGTTCGCGCGGTCGATGAGCGCTTCCTCAACGGGGCGATCAAGTCCCTTCGCCTGAAAGTTGCGAAAGCCATCGGCTTGGGGTTGCAGCGGGGCGAATGACTCCACGTCGGTCATTTCCTGGGTCGCATCCGTGCGGCCTGGCTTAAACGGAACCATCACCTTGTGGCCCCCCTTTTTCGCCGCATCCTCGACAGCTGCGCAGCCGCCCAGCACAATGACATCGGCTAAAGAAACCTTCTTCTTGCCCGACTGTGCTTTATTGTAGTGTTGCTGAACATTTTCCAACTTCGTGAGGATTTGCGCGAGCTTGGCAGGCTGATTCACTTCCCAATCTTTCTGCGGAGCAAGTCGAATGCGGGCACCATTGGCCCCGCCGCGATTATCGGTGCCACGGAAACTAGCCGCCGCCGACCACGCCGTGCCGACGAGGTCGGACGTTGAGAGTCCCGACGCCAAAATCTTTGTTTTCAAGTCGGCGATGTCCCGTTCGTTAACTAGCTCGAAATCCACTTTCGGCACAGGATCTTGAAATAACTGCGGTTCGGCCACCCACGGACCCAAACAACGCGCGACTGGCCCCAAATCGCGGTGAATTAGCTTGTACCAGGCTTTGGCAAATGCTTGCTCGAACTCTTCCGGATGGTCATGGTATCGTTGCGAAATCCTGGCGTAAGCAGGATCCATTTTCAGCGACAGATCGGTCGTAAACATGATCGGCGTACGTCGCTTTGATTTGATGTGGGCATCGGGCGCGGAGTCCTTCAGCGCGTCGCCTTTGGGAATCCACTGCTGGGCACCAGCGGGGCTCTTCGCCAATTCCCAGTCGTTATCGAGCAAGTGCTCAAAATAGTCGTGAGAAAACTTCGCCGGTGTCTTGGTCCATGCACCTTCCAAGCCACTGGTGATGGTATCTTCGGCGTTGCCTTTACCCTTGGAATTCTTCCAGCCCAGCCCCTGCAGTTCAATGCCTGCTGCTTCCGGTTCTGGTCCGACGAACTTTTTCGGATCAGCGGCACCATGTGCTTTGCCAAACGTGTGTCCGCCAGCAATGAGAGCGACCGTTTCTTCGTCGTTCATGGCCATGTTCCCGAACGCCTCGCGAATCGCCTTCGCGGCGGCTAGCGGATCAGGCTGACTTTTGCGACCTTCGGGACCTTCTGGACCCAAGGGACCTTCGGGATTTACGTAAATCAACCCCATTTGTGTGGCACCGAGTGGCTGCTCAATCCCCTTCTCTGCGGAGTATCGGTCACCAGCCATCCATTTGGTTTCCGGCCCCCAGAACACATCGGTCTGCGGCTCCCACACGTCTTCTCGGCCTCCAGCGTAACCCATCGTCTTGAATCCCATTGAATCAAGGGCGGTGTTACCTGCCAAAATGATCAAATCTGCCCAGGAGATTTTCTGCCCGTACTTCTGCTTGATAGGCCATAACAAACGACGGGCTTTATCGAGATTGGCATTATCGGGCCAGCTATTCAAAGGTGCGAAGCGTTGCGTTCCGTCGCTGGCTCCGCCGCGACCATCATCAATGCGATAGGTGCCCGCACTATGCCACGCCATGCGGATGAAAAACGGACCGTAGTGATCATAGTCGGCCGGCCACCAGTCCTGGTGATCTTTGGTCATCAGCTTTTCGAGATCCGCTTTCACTTCTTCCAGGTCCAGCTTGCTGAATTCTTCCGCGTAATTGAATTTTTCCCCGAGAGGATTGTTCATGGGCGAATTGAGATTCAAAATCTGCAGGTTCAACTGATTCGGCCACCAGTCGCCGTTCGACATCGCGCCCGCTGCGGTTTGCCGAGCGTGGGCATCGGCGACGTTACCCATAACAGGGCACTGCGCGGCCACAGGCTCGGTTGGTTTTTTATCTTGCGCACTGCCTGTCGTGGCGACGAAGATCGCCGC
>JAYVNW010000447.1:0-3477 GCA_043758225.1 Candidatus Kuenenia sp.
CGGGAAAGATATCGTCTGGCGGCCGTTCTGGCGCAACTTTATGAGCTGTCGCCGGTAAAGCAGTTGCAACTTGTCTATGACGATCCGCTCATGGCGACGTTTGCTCAGCACTTTCTAAGTCAGTCAGGCCTGTCATGGATGGAGCCTGTAGTTTCCGTTCGCAACCGCGGTTTCCACGACGGTATGGCGCGAATGGGAATTCTGAGTTCCGCCTTATCACGTGCCGTCGCACAGGCCCGTGATAACGAAGTGTTTGTGATTCTGGCAGATCTGCTGGAATGTGTTCCAAGCTTGTCGCATCTGATGCCTGCCATCAAGATGGCTTTGGCCCGTCATCATCGCGTCGCGATCGTTTGTCCGTCGCCTACGTTTATTCGTCCAACCGCAGAATCAACAGAAATTCGTTCATTGACGGCTGAAGATCTGCTACTGGCCGCTGAGCAGACTCGCACGCGTGAACTTGCAGCTCGGTTGCAATATGAATTGCGGCGCACTGGAGCAGCCGTTGCAATCTCCGGCGAAGCCAATGCCATTCAATTGGTGCTCAGCCAAATGGCGATCGCTCGCACTGGTCGTGTGGCTGCTGGAGGCGTGCAATGAATCCAAAAAAATCGGGGGGGAACTGATATGGATGGCCGCAGTGGCACGGATTCGGGTGGTCGGGGCTGGACTCAGCGACACGAAGAAAGCCCCGGTGGTTCACGTGACGGCGCTGCAACGCCAGTCAACCATTCAGCGATCACAAATTCAGCGGACACAAACAAGACGGTGGTTCTAGAACGCACAGCGGAGTCTTCGCAGTTCAGCGGGCTGTCGATCGGTTCCGTCATCGCGTCTGCAGCGGGACTTATGTTTCTTGTCGCTCCAGACATTGGATTGCCAATTCGAATTTTCATGATCGCCATTGTTCTGCTCTCGCTCCGATTTTGGGGCGGAGTGCTGGTACTGGTTGCTGTGCAGGCAGATTTGTTTTTTCGTGAGCCCAAACGCGGCGACGCGTTTAGCGGATTGGTTGGCTTGCTGACGGTTTTTCTGATTCTGTCTTTACTGATGTTTATCAATCGCAATCGCAACCTGTTGCAGCAAGCCGCAAAGCGCCCCGTCAGTTCGTTCTTAGCAACGGTCGTTGCTGTCCTGCGAGGTGAAGTGACGATTGATTCTGGTAAAGCCGTTCGCGAAATTCCTCGAATGATCGGTGCTGCAATTCGCGGCGTGGCGATTCTGATGGGAACGATTTTCGTCTCTCGAATTCTGCTGGGTACTTTTCCGACGCCGCAGACATTCAATCAGGATCTGAGAGAATGGATTATCAACGATGACTTCATCCGAGGATGCGCTTTTTTGCTGGCAAGCATTGTTGGATTGTGGATTGTGTGTAGTGAAGTTGCGTGGCGGCAGATGACTCGTGATCAGGCTCGCATCTATCTGCGATCTGTATTATTGTTGAGTCATCATGCAGATCTAAGAATGATCGTGCGTGGTCGTCTGAAATCTCGCCGACAAGCGGCACGAGAGCGGAAGGACGTCGATGCCACGCCCGGACAGCTGAATGAAAAGAATTTTGCAGGTCAGAATCAGTAACCGGCATCAATTGAAATATTTGAACTTCTGAGATTTATAGTTTTGGTTTACGGGAGTCCTGTCAATGCTGTTCTGGATTCGAGAAATCGCCGGCTGGATTCTGGTCGCAGCTGGTCTCATAGTGATGCGAACGGGCTTGAATTTTGCGCTAGCGGCCGACAGTCCCAAAATTGTCGAAGCATCCGTTGTGATCTTTGCGTCGCTTGGCCTCCTGCGTGCTGGTGTGCTGTTGGTGCGAATCTCAACCGCAGCCAGAATCTGCAAACTGGATCGAATGCTGGACAAGTAGTTCACCGCCAGCGGGCGACTTCTGTCCCCTGATTTCCAAGGCATGCACATCCCCCCAAACCATGAGGGGATTGACATCCCTCACTCGCCTGTCGACGCCTCGACCAATTCAGCGTCGCGTTCTTCACTCGCCAGCATTTCCTGCTGAGCCAGCATTTCACGGCGAGACATACGATAGAAGGCGATACCGAAGCAACTAAATACAGTGGCTGGCATGCCAAGCATAAACAAAATGCTGTACATGTAAGCGGTCGGTCGTCGCGAATCTGTTTCGTTGGCGGTCCTGCAGCCTGGGCAGGCAGTGACTTCGGACTGCCAAGTGTGGGGAATCACTCCGACGGTTGCGGCGAAGATTACGGCGGCTACAGTCAGTCGCGTCGCAGTTTTCATCTGGAAAGACCTCTCGATAGAAATTCAACTCACAGCGACAATCGACCACGGCCAGTGATACAACATACCGTAGATGACGACTCCTGTGATCGACACAAACAGCCAGATCGGCAAGGTAATTTTGGCAAGACGGCGATGTTCTGGCCAGCGTTCTTTGAATGCCAGATAGAAAACCCGAAGTGCGAGAATCGGCACGATTGCTGCCAGAATCACGTGTGGAATCAAAATGCCGAAATACAGACGAGTCGCCAATGTACTGCCCTCAAACGCCCGTCCGCGATAGCCGGTAAACCTGTACAGCACTCCATGATACGTCAGGTAGCAGATTAGGAACGCCACCGAGACCGCGAAGGAAACAATCATTAGATTTCGATGTCGAATGCGATGTCCCGATTTGATTGCAGCAAGACCGCAGCACAACAAAACGATGCAGGCGGAATTGAGCCCGGCATTAATGGTTGGCATATTCGCGGCCCATGAGGGCAACCGTTCGTCAATTTTGTGATTCTTTGACTGCGGCGCTTCAACAGAATTTCGGTTGTCCGCTGGAGTTTTCTCGCTGTCGTCTTCTTTTGCCGGTGTGTCTTCTGCATCAACATGGTCCGCCGGGACAAGTGTCAGCGGCACAGGCGGGTTGTCACCGCTTGAAACCGAAAACGTCAATCCAGGTCCGGGTTCTGGAAAGTCTTCCTTGCCCTCAATGATACGACGCAGCTTCGCAACATCTGCCGGTACTGTCATTACAAACGAAGCGACTGGTATCCCGTTTTCGTTGACGAGTACCGCGCGGTTAGAATGAGCGACCTCAAACCCTGGTGTTCTGGATTCGCCCAGGTTTGGTTGAACGTACTGCATAAAGCCACCGCGGATCAGGTCCAGGATTTCAGCCTCTCCGCCGGTGACGAACTTCCATCGTTCCTGATCCGCCCGAAAAGTCTCTGCGTATTTTTTCAATACGTCCACGGTGTCATGTTCTGGATCGACCGTAAACGTGACGAAACGAAAATGTGGATTCGACTTTCCGACCAGACGATGCAATTCTGAAATATCCCGCGTCATCATGGGACACGGTCCCGCACAGCGCGTGAAGATAAAATTAGCCAGCCAGCGTTTTCCAGCCATATCTTTCAGCCTCACCGTCTGGCCCATACTCTCTAAAAGAACGAAATCGGGCAACTTTCGGCTTGGGAAGCTGATGACTGCGGTCTTCTGCGAGAC
>JAYVNW010000448.1:0-1552 GCA_043758225.1 Candidatus Kuenenia sp.
GATGATCACAATTGCCTGCAGCTTTCTGTTCTTCTTTCGCAGAAGAGGCTGGATCTGAGCCAGGTTCAGTTTGAATTGCGAAGTTCTGCCGCCAGACGAATCTCCAGACCGGTCCGGACACAATACACATCAGGACGGCACTGAAGTGCCGTCCTGCATTGTTTTTCGCGCGCGTTCAGACAACTATTTTTTTACCGGCAATGCACTCAAACCAATCCCCGAATAGTAGAATCCGCGGGCGGCCATTTTTGCGCGGTCGTATAAGTTGCGGCCGTCGATAATCACGGGTGATTTCATTTTCAGTTTGATGTAATCAAAGTCCGGATTTCGAAACTCGTTCCACTCAGTGACAATCGCGATCGCATCGGCCCCTTTGCAGGCATCGTAGTGATGAGCGCAGTAGGTCACTTTGTCGCCGAGTTCCTTTTCGACGTTTTCCAGTGCGACGGGATCATGCACCTTTACGATCGCCCCAGCGTCCAGCAGACTTTGTATCAGCACAAGAGACGGGGCTTCTCGAATGTCGTCAGTTCGCGGCTTGAAGCTCAGACCCCAAACGCCAATCGTTCGGCCCTTCAGATCGCCGCCAAAGTAATCCATCAATTTGCGAAACAGGACATGTTTCTGTTGATTGTTGGTTTCATCGACTGTTCGAAGAATACGCGGCTCAACACCATATTCAGAAGCCAGCGCAGCGAGCGCTCGGACGTCCTTTGGAAAGCATGAGCCACCGTAGCCGACGCCAGGAAACAGAAACGAAAAACCAATGCGAGCGTCGTGTCCAATGCCTTTGCGAACTTCGTTGATATCCGCGCCAACTCGTTCGCAGATGTTTGCCATTTCGTTGATAAAGCTGATTTTTGTCGCCAGCATACAGTTGGCCGCATACTTGATCATCTCGGCGCTTTCGATGCCTACCGAGATAAATGGTTTTTCCGTTCGCAGGAACGGCTTGTAAAGTTCAAGTAACAATTCTGCCGCATCGGGACTATCAACGCCAACAACAACGCGATCCGGCTTCGTGAAGTCATCAATCGCCGCACCTTCTTTAAGAAATTCTGGATTTGATGCAATACTAAACGGCGTCTCGGTTTTCGCTTTGATCCACGCGGCGACTCGGCGATTCGTTCCAACGGGCACTGTGCTTTTACAAACGACGACGGCGTTCCGCATCAAATACTGTGCCATGGTTTCTGCGGCATTTTGAACATATTTCAGATCGGCGGCACCGGAATCGTCCTGCGGTGTCCCAACACAAATGAACACACACTGAGCAGTGGAAATTGCTTCTTCGTAGTTTGTAGTAAAAAGCAAGCGGCCTGCAGCAGCATTGCGTTTTACGAGTTCTTCGAGACCTGGTTCGTAAATCGGAACGCCACCATTGTTCAGCAATGCCACTTTGCGGGTATCAACGTCCAGACATGTGACATCATTGCCACTTTCGGCGAAACAGGTTCCTGTGACGAGTCCGACATAACCCGTACCAATCATCGTAATCTTCATATTGTCACTCAGCGAATATTGGCAAAATCGTTTGTGGCTGAAAAATCTT
>JAYVNW010000449.1:0-5785 GCA_043758225.1 Candidatus Kuenenia sp.
AGAACTATTCAAACTAATCAGCGTCAGCCTCAGGTATTCTCCAGCAGATCATGGCGGCGTTCCGCTGTTCTCTGCAGGCTCTGATCCCGCTGCCACTCGGCAATTTTTTTGTGATCACCACTGATCAGCACATCCGGCACCGTCATTCCCCGAAATTCACGAGGCCTCGTAAACTGCGGATGCTCCAGTAAACCTTCGTTGCTGAACGAATCGTATCGACTGCTGGTTTCATCGCCCAGCACACCCGGTATCAGCCGAATCACTGTGTCGATAATCAGCATCGCCGGCACTTCTCCACCATTGCAGATGAAATCACCCACGGAAATCTCAGTTGGCTGCAACCCCTGACGTATCCGATCGTCGAAACCTTCGTATCGTCCACAGAGTAACAGCAGTCGAGGCTCCTGAGCTAGTTCCTCAACCAATCCCTGATCCAGTTTTCGCCCCTGAGGACTCATCATCAACAAGCGACCTGGAGCGTCTCCCTGAGTCTGCAAGGCTTCAACACAATCGAAGACCGGCTGGCACATCAGTAACATTCCCGGACCGCCGCCGAACGGCTTGTCATCGACCTGCCTTCGAACTCCGGGAGCAAACTCCCGGAAATTATGCCGCTGGATATCCACCAGCCCGCGTTCAATCGCGAGTTTCAGGTGTCCCTGCCCGAGATAGCTTTCGAACATCTCTGGAAACAGGGTAAGGATATCAAACCGCATTATCACTATTCCGCAGCGGTTGTTTCCGCCGGTTCAGCAGCTTCTGCCGCCTGAGCAGCTTCTTCCCTGACCTTTGGAGCAAGCATTTCCGGCGGAGCCTGCGCCTTGCCGAACCTGTTTGTCTTCACCTTGCGAATCAATGCGTTGACTTTTTCGCTTGGCTGAGCACCAACCGACATCCAGTAATCGACACGCTCCATGTTCAATTTAACACGTGCGGCTTTGTCCTGAACCATCGGGTCGTAAAACCCAACTTCTTCAATTGCCTTGCCATCACGCTGGACCCGCGAGTCCATCACGCAAATACGGAAGAACGCACGGTGCTTGCGTCCCATCTTTTTCATTCGAATTCGAACTGCCATTGGAACTCCTGGACAAACAAAAAACTAATGACCCTGTTTTCGTAGCTGAACTTGTGAGAGTTCAGAATTACATCCGAATTATTACGAATCCCGCTACTAATTTTCGCTTTCAGCCGAAGCTTCGATGTCATTCACAATGCAAAAAACTTGAAAGCCCCAAGGACTGAATTGCTAATTCTTTCGATTTCGCTTCTTCTGTTTTTGAGCTTCTTTCTTTTGCTTCTTCTTTTTCTCGCGAGCGGCGTCCTGATCCAAAGGCCCACGCTGGCTTCGCATCTTCTTTTCGGTGAACTCAGCACCTGGATTCATCAAACCGCCGTCAGCCATGCCTTTCACAGCCTTCATTCGGTCACGAAGCCCCATATTTGACATACCCTGCATCATCTTTCCCATGGCGGAAAAATCTTTGAGCAGCTTGTTCACGTCCGCCGCCTGAACACCGCTGCCTTTCGCGATGCGATTTCGACGACCACGATCAATAATATCAGGATTTTGGCGTTCTTTAAGCGTCATCGAATTGATAATACCCTCAATTCGCCGCATGTCGTCTTCAGGGTTCATGTCACCCATCTGATCGACAACACCACCCATACCGGGAATCATCTTCATGATCTCGCGCATGGAACCCAGCTTTTTGATTTGCCCCATTTGCTTGCGGAAATCATCGAGCGTGAACTTGCCCTGCTGCATCTTTTCCTGCTGACGCAGCATGTCTTCTTCATCGAATTCCTTCTGAGCTTTTTCGAATAGCGACACAATGTCGCCCATGCCCAGAATTCGGCCCGCCATGCGGTCCGGATGGAATTCTTCCAGTCGGTCGAGTTGTTCGCCAACTCCAATGAATTTAATCGGTACGCCGGTTACAGCTTTGACGCTCAACGCAGCTCCGCCGCGAGTGTCACCGTCCAGCTTGGTGAGAATCACACCGTCCAGCTCAAGCGCTTCGTTGAAGGCCTTTGCACTGTTGACGGCGTCCTGACCTGTCATTGCGTCGCACACCAGCAATGCCTGATCCGGCGAAACACTGTTGTCGATCTGCTGCAACTCTTTCATCAGAGCCGCATCAACGTGCAGTCGGCCAGCGGTGTCGAGAATCACGACCTTCGCACCGACTCGCTTGGCTTCTTTAACCCCGTTGCGGCAGACCTGCACCGGATTGCTGGTCTTTGGATCTTCAGCGTAAACGGGACAGCCAACCTGGCCGCCAATGACTTTCAGCTGCTCAATCGCCGCCGGACGCTGCAAGTCGGCTGCCACCAGAAACGGTGCATGGCCAGCCTCCTTCAGCCGGCGAGCCAGCTTTCCGCAGGTCGTCGTTTTACCCGAACCCTGCAGACCGCACATCATAATAATGCTGATGCCGTCCCGTTTGATCGCCAGAGAATGGTCAACGGGCCCCATCAGTTGAATCAAATGCTGATGGACGATCCCGACAATCTGCTCCTCGGGACGCAGCGATTTCAGGACTTTTTCGCCAATCGCCTCTTCGGTGACCGTTTTGACAAAGTCTGTAACGACATCGTACGCAACGTCAGCCTCCAGCAGAGCCGTACGGACCTGCTGCATCCCGTCGCGGATGTTGCCTTCGGTGATCTTTCCGGTTCCCCGGAAAGCCGTGAAGGCTTTACCCAGACTTTGTGAAATGGTTTCGAACACGAGGGGCAAATACTTTAGGGAGAAAGGGCCGAAGAATGACTCTGGATTCCGGCAACAGGCGCACTGTACATTCCACTTAAGTCGTTTCTTGCAAACAACTTGAGCATCTATAATGCGCGCAAACACAGAGACAGAAAGCTCTGCGCATACGAAGGGCCAGAAAAATCGAAACGCGGATCATATCGCCGGCCCAACTCGCTGACAAGCCGTTTGCCCCGTTTGCCTGTGTTTGGGGTGATTTCGACAATCGTCAGTCAGTATTTCTGTGATGGGTGAAGTACCAAGCGTCAGGCGGTCCGTTGAATATCAGGGAAACGCGGCATTGCCTTGCGATAGTCGTCCAGAAAACTTTGCCGACAGAAACCGAACTATCGATTCTTGCGAACGTTAAGCAAAATCAAGCCAGCCAATTCGTCTGGCGACTCATGTCCCGTAATTTCCAGTGGAGTGCATTCTTCCAGATTACGAAACCACGTGTGTTGTCGTTTTGCGAATTGCCTGGTCGAAATCTTGCTCAGCCCCACGGCTTCGTTCAGTGATATTTCACCTTGAAGGTGACGAATAAGTTCCCGATAGCCCAGTGCCTGCCTGGCCGTTCGACCTGGCGGAGGGTCCGATTCCAACAGCTGCCGGGTTTCTTCAAGCCACCCTTCTTCCATCATCATGTCGATGCGTTGATTAATTCGATCATGAAGCCATGGCCGAGGCGGGTGGAGCCAGACAACGCACGCGGGCTGTTCGTCTGCGGGTCGAGGCCTGTGGCTCTGGTCTTCGGAAAGTGGCTTGCCAGTGAGTTCAAACACCTCGATCGCTCGAATAATTCGTCGCATGTCATTTGAATGCAATCGTAGAGCCGTCGTCGGATCTCGCGCAGCAAGCTGGGCAAGTAGCCAATCCGGCCCGTGTTCAATTGCAAGTTGCTCCCAATGAGTCCGCAATTTCCAATCGGCTTCAGGGCCTTCATACATGCCTCGCAGGATTGAGCGCAAATACAGTCCCGTGCCGCCGACAAACAGCGGAGTGAGTCCTCGCGAAACAATGTCCGTTGCTGAGTCGTGTGCGAGCCGCACAAATTCCGTGACGCTGAAATTCTGAGATGCATCAGCAATGTCAATTAAATGGTGACGAACGATTTGGCGATCGCCGACCGACGGCTTGGCCGTTCCAATGGTCATTCCACGATAAACGGCCATCGAATCCAGCGAGACAATTTCAGCATTAATGAACTTTGCCAGATGCATCGCTGCCGAGGATTTTCCGGAGGCTGTCGGACCCGCTACGAACCAGCATTCATTCAGCAGTGTGACAGGAAAGTACATAATGCATCGGGCCTTTGGGTCGTCCTTGCCGCCCGAACTGCAGTGTTGCTAAATCGCAATTGCGTTAGTTTTTAGTATCAATTGACGAACCTCGTCGAGCGTCAGAATGAATGAAGGTGCTTGCCTGGGACGTTTTGGCCGACGGCAGCGACAATATAGAAGCTGGCTCCGGCGCGGTCACAAGCTCATTCGGATTGCAGTACGGACATCCGATAGTATAGATAATTTTACCGCAGCGACCACATTCCTTCGGCCCAGCCAAACTTACAGATTCTCTTTGAGACTGATGCCATGCGAGTCGAATCAAGCCCAGCAAAACCAGGATCGACAGGATTCCGTTCCATGGTGCCAGAAAAAACTGAAAGAAAGAGACGCTGATCGCAGCAGCGCTGGACAGGCACAGCAAAAAAGGTGAAGCAATTCTAAATGCTCTATTCCGGCCATCACGCCCGACTTCCGTCTGCCACAAACGATTGAGAGATTCACGGCGCAGGTCCGATGCACGCCAAGTCTGGTCACTGTGTACCGCGTTAAGCAATCGCTCGATATCATCCAGCACGCGATAAGTGTCCTGCTCCGACAGATGTTCCTGGTGTGCCCAACGATTTCTGAAGTCTCGCAGTTCACTGATCAAGCTGCGTTCGACAAACGACAACTCATCGCGGAACAAATCGTTCCAGCGATCCCACATGAAGACCAGCAGGAATTGTGCGTCACCACGTTCAATATCGGAAAGCACGCGACGATCAAACCCAGTGGAAGAAACCCGTTTTGCAATATACGGACGCAATCCGTATGCAAGCAGATCAAGTCCTCTGGAAATTGTGTTAGGCATGCTATATTTCCCCTACTGCACGAATGAGTGGCGGGTTATGATTGTTACGGCATTGGCGTCTGAAATGTTGCCATTTCAATGCAACTATGCATGTTTTTTTGCATCCCGGGTGACCTTAGCGATTTTGCCGATTATAGTGCCTCAATTGCTCTGTAAGCTTCCATGTCCGGAACTTCAGCATCTCAAGGGTGATTTGATGACGTCAAAAACTGTGTTGAGTATTGGACAATGTCGCCCTGACCAGGCTGCGATATCACACTATCTGACGTCGCACTTCGGTGCCAAAGTTCTGCATGCAGAGCTACCAGGGGACGCCTATCAGCTACTCAGCCACCAATCCATCGATCTCATTCTCATCAACCGCAAGCTGGACGCAGACTACAGCGACGGAATGGAAATCCTTCAACATCTTTGCACTGATAAATCAACAGAAGAGATCCCCGTCATGCTGGTTTCCAACTTTGCCGAATGGCAGGAGAAAGCTGTGGCGATGGGAGCCATTTACGGTTTTGGAAAGGCCGAACTCAATCGACCTGAAACGAAGCAACGGTTAACCGACGTGCTGCAGTGAAAATTACGGGGCATAGGCTGCGTCGAACAGCATGTCCTCGATTGAAATCGTTGGACTGAGTCGTGCAATAACGGTCGATCATGCGTCTTACGCTCAATTCTGGATACGTGTGTTTCCTTCACTGGCGTCGCTTTGCAATCTCATGTCACGAAATCCGGGAGAAAAAGCGGCCTTTCGTGATCCCGTAGGACGTGGCGCTGCCGATAACCCGGCAAACCGATTTTTGACAGTTATCCATGAAGCAGATTTCGAGCAACTTCAATTCGACGATGAGTTCCTGCGGCAACTTGAACGTCCAACGACTCGTTATTTCGACGACACTTCAA
>JAYVNW010000450.1:0-2536 GCA_043758225.1 Candidatus Kuenenia sp.
GCCAGTGAAACTCCCGACTCGCGAGTCGTGTTCATTTTCCAGTTACCAGCAATCAAAAGACGACGCATGATGTGATACAACTTTCGTGGAACAAATAAAACAAATCTATTTCAGCGGTTCACTTCGTGGGTATGAGCCGAGAACTTCAAGCCGATCGGGTGGCAACGCCTCAAGGTCCTTCAATGTCCTCTTGATGCGGGTTTCTGAAATGTGCCCCTCGAAGTCAAGGAAGAACAGATAGCCAATTTCAGGTGCCCGGAGCGGGAACGATTCGATCCAGGTGAGATTGATTTTGTTTCGACGAAACGCTTCCAGAGCATCTGACAGAGATCCTGGCTTATGCGGAATCTGCAGCAGAATAGCCGTGCGGTCAGTTCCGGTCGGATCTGCCACGCTGTCTCCGATGACGGCAAACCGCGTGATATTATTCTGATTGTCTTCGATGCACTCCGCCACGATCCGAACGTCGTATTGAACTGCCGCCTGATGGCTGGCCACTGCCGCAACATTTGGTTTGTCGCGGGCCAACTGAGCCGCCGTAGATGTGCTGGTGACTTCGATCTGCCGAGCGTTCGGCATATGCTTGGCCAGCCAGTCGCGACACTGTGACAGTGCCTGTGGTTTGCTGTAGATCTCAGTGATTTCGCTGCGATCACAGCGTGCCAGCAGATTGTGATGCACATGCAACTGGACTTCGCCGCAGATCCGTAGTGGAAGGCGCGTGAACATATCCAGCGTATCGACAATGCGTCCATCCGTGCTGTTTTCAATGGGAACCAGCCCAAAGTCCACGTGCCCCCGGTTCACCTCTTCGAACACAGTCGCAATGGTACTGACCGGTACAAGGTCGGCACCTTCACCGAAGCGTTCGATCGCTGCTTGATGCGTGAAACTATACGCTGGACCAAGATAGGCGACTCGAATGCTCTTAATTCGCTGCCGACCGGCACTCATCAGTGGGCGAAAGAAGGTCTTGATTTCGGCCGACGTCAACGGGCCGTGATTGCAGCGATCGATCATCGCCCAGACTTGCTGCTGGTCAAGCTCACTGAACATGATCTTCGAAGGCGCAGCGACGCCTTGCATTTTCTTCAGGTACAGCGACGTTCGCTTATTGATCAACGCTACCAGTTGTTCATCGATATTGCTGAGCTCAATTTCCGGCAGCATCGAAGACGCGACAGCAGCCTCATTCACGATCGGGCGTTGAGCTCGAATCGGCACATCTGCCGCCTTCGCCACCGGCATGGCGGTTTTTTTTGTAACGGCTTTCTTCGGAGCGACTTTGGCCGCCGCCGGAGCAGGGCGAGAACCCGGACGTGGCCTGGGAGAAGATTTTTCCGGTGCCTTTTTTGCCACTTTTTTTACCGGTGTTTTGGATGTCGATTTCTTTGCCATCAGCGTCCCTAACCTTCGCGGGTCTTAAGTGCCAGCGAAGATCCAGACTGCTGACCGGTTTGCAATGTATGGCCCGATATGAGCACGCAAAACCATACCCGTCCAACCACACTCTTCGACCCAGAGCCTTTAAGTAAGGATCCGAACCTCGCCATCATTTCAGTTCGGGCTTTTACAAATGCTCAAATTCCATGTCAAGCAGCCCGCGACATGTCTCAGACAATCCATCGAATTTCGTCTGAAACCAACCGCAAAATCGCAGATCCAGACCACAGCCCATCACTCATTACGTGATTAACGCCAGAATGGCATAGTGCCTCAAATTAGCGCCAATTAGCCAATTTGGCACTCATTAATGCAATTCTGCAATCAACACTAACTGCCAGTCTGGCATCCAGAGCTACATACCAGCCAAGGCCTGCAATCCCAGGTGGCAAAGAAAATCGGTGTTTTTGTGAATTCCGACGATCGGCATGGAACCTGCTTACCAAACAATCCTGCGGTTAGCTCATGCCAATTGCTGGGCTGATGTACAAATCTCAAAAGATCAGTTGATTCTTTGCTGTGGTCAGCTTCATCCGGGCGAGTCACGACAATTCGCTTCGTGTGAAGACATCAGACAGTTCAGTTCCCGACCGTGTGTTTCAGCAAGCAAGACAAATCAATTAAAGGCAACGTTATGGCAGTTTCTGGCGAAAAGATCATCGGTATCGACCTGGGCACGACAAACTCCGTGGTTTCCATCATGGAAGGTGGCGAGCCTCGCGTTATCGCCAATCAGGAAGGTAGCCGCACGACCCCAAGCGTCATCGCCTTCACCACAAAAGGTGAAACTCTGGTCGGAGAGCCTGCCAAGCGTCAGGCAGTCACAAATCCACAGAACACGATCTATTCGATCAAGCGTTTCATGGGACGTCGGCATCGCGAAGTGGAAACCGAGGAAAAACTCGTTTCCTACAAAGTCGTGGGCGGCGTGACAGACTATGTGAAGGTCGATGTGCACGGCAAGGAATATACGCCTCCAGAAATTTCGGCGCTTGTTCTTCGCAAACTCAAAGAAGCCGCTGAAAACTACCTTGGACATAAAGTCAACAAGGCTGTGATTACCGTCCCGGCGTACTTCAACGACGCACAGCGC
>JAYVNW010000451.1:0-2679 GCA_043758225.1 Candidatus Kuenenia sp.
AGACTGTGACACGCTTTGAGCAAACTGTATCTCCACCGTCTGACCCGCGCTGACTTCGCCACGCCAGCGAATTCCGTCAATATAGCCCTGACTGGCGTCGGTTGGTGGAGCAATGAGTTCCCGTGCAAATTGATCAAATGGTTTGTTCGCCAACAGTGCTTCATACAACCAGCTACTCACCTGTTTGCGACCTCCAGTGATAAAACCGGTACCGCTGTAATCATTGCGTAAAAGGTCATTGAAAAACGTCAACCAGTGATCCGCATAGGCGATGCGATCGTCAAGCAGTAGACGAATCATCTTTTCTCTTTTGTCTACTGCAGAATCAGCGACGAATGCCGAAAGGATTTCAGGAGTGGGCAACAGTCCGTTCAAATCCAGACACGCACGCCGCAGAAAGGCCGCGTCATCGATTTGTTTGGGCCGCGTGACGCCATGCGATTCCATGTCAGCATCCAGAATTCGATCAATCAGATTTGCACGCCCGTTCATTGCGGCCGGCAGATCTGGTCGGCGTGGCTTCAAAGGTGGCTCATACGCCCCGGGAGCAAAAGAAAACCCATCATCCCAGGCGACGCCATCCGCGATCCACGACTTCAAAACACCGACTTCAATCTCCGTCAGTCTTGCCTTATCAGATGGCGGCATCTGGACTTCTTTGTCCGTCGAAAGTATCAATTCGATCAAGTGGGACTCCAGTGGTTTGCCAACCTTCACATGATCAGATTCGACAAGCAGTTCACGTGTATTCATCGAGAAGCTGCCTTTGGCTTCACGACCTGAGTGACAATCGACGCAATGCTTTTGCAGGATCGGAACAACCTTGTGGGCAAAGTCCGTGGGATGGTCAGCCGTCTGACCAAATGCAGTGGCAGCAACCAGGACAGAAAAGAATGGACCAGGAATAAAGGCAATCGATGGACGCATGACAGGATTCTTCGCGCGATCGTGGTAGATTCGAAACAGCAGAGCGTTTAGTGTGACACCAAGCTGGCCAGCAATCAATGCTGCGAGCAACGAAGCAGGTCACACAAGTAAAAAGGTCCCGCAGGCAATGCGGGACCTTCTTCGTTTCATTTCTTGAGTTGCAACAGGCTCTAATCTTCGCGACGTTTCCGTCGTATCGGGAGCATGGCCAAAGCCAGAATTGACACAGCGGCTGTTGTCGTTTTATCGGTCTGTGACTGGGATGCATCGTCCGTGAATGTCATGCTGGAGAACATTGCGGAAGTCGCACTTGCTGGATCAGCCAGCGATTCCATGAGATTTTCAATCATGGCCACGGGCATCGCATCAACATGCTCGGGAATCATCACAGACGCCAATCCCATCGCGTGAGGATTTACATCAGCGACGTCCAGTTCCATAACGTCCTGAGATTGAACCTCCGGATCAGCGCAGAAGGTTGCGTCGGCATAGAATTCCTCAGCCGATTGCAGCCGAGCGGGTTCCACTATCTTCAAACCTTTAAGATCCAGCGATGCGGTGATCACAAACGTCTGCGCCGCACTCCAGCTGCTGGCAGTACCAATCGCGTTGAATGCGCGAATCCAGAAGCGATACGTGCCGGTGTTAAAGGCCTGACTGTCGGGCAACGTATAGTATGCAAACTTATTCGTTGGGTCTGTTGCATTGACAAAATACGATTTCACCTGAAGTACGATCGTCTCATTGCGTTCCAGATCACGCACGAGAATCTCGTATCGGAATGAACCGGAATCGAGCTTCCATTCAAATGTCGGCGTCGTGTCTTTAGATGTCAGCTTTGGAGCGATGATCGTGGGAGTCGTCGGATTTGGCACATCAATACGCACTCGGAACGCAGGGCTCCAATCGCTCTTCTCCCCTGCATTGTTCACACCACGAACATAGGCCAGGAAGATGTGTTCAGCCAATCGTTTGTCGTTAGGAATTGTGTACGACTTTGTCTGAATATTGGAGACGCTGATCACACCGGTTTTATTCAGTGTGGTGTCGTCGAGACGAAATTCGTAGAACGGAGCATCAAATTCAGATGTCCATACGAACGTGGGATTTGGATTCTCGACAGAGCCTGCAGGATTTGATTTAGGAGCGATAATTGTGGGCAGACTTGGCGTCGGCTCGTCCAGGTTGAAGATGCTGACGGTGCTCCATTCACCAACTTCATTTGCACTATTAATACCGCGAACCCACGCTCTGTAGTCGCCCTGCGGAAGGTTGTTTAGCGCAACGTATGACAGGCCGCTGATATCCTGCTGACGAATAATTTGACTCTGACCTGTCGTGACGTTGTTCACCCACAAATCATATTTCACTGCACGTACAGCTGCCGTCCATGTGAATGTTGGATTGGCTGTAGTAATCGTCTGATTGACGATGTTACCCCCAGGGCCAATTATTTTAGGAACTCCTGGACGCTCGATATCAACAGTAAAGACGTATGGATCGCTCCACTTGCTGACTTCGTCATTGCCGTTTGCCGCTCGCACCCAAACTTTGTAGCTTCCCTGCGGTAATGCCGGGGTATCAAAATATGGAGTCTTGTAGGAGACATTCGTGTTGCGAATGTACTGGGCTGCGCCAGTCGTTAGGTTATTAACCCACAAGTCATACTTTGCGGCCCCGGCCACCGCAGTCCAGGTAATTCGCGGAGTTTCGTTTGTTGAGAGAGCAACTGGGCCTGTGATCTTAGGAACG
>JAYVNW010000452.1:0-3846 GCA_043758225.1 Candidatus Kuenenia sp.
ATTTGTCTTTTGCATCGAATCGAAAGTCACGCACCTTCTGGTAAATCGATTCGAGTCGCTGCATTGCATCCGGGGAACTGAGGGTCACTTCTGCCGAGACCCGACAGAGCGCCGCAAGCTCTTGCACAAGTTGCTGCGGCAGGGTTTCAGCGAACAAAGCAATAAAGAAAACGGCCAAGTCCGACTTCTCGCTGGCTGGCATCAGAGCGAAGGATTCCTGAAGTGGCTTTGAATCGGCGGTCTCGCGAATCACCCAGCACGCATCCTTCTGAGTAGGAAACCAATCGTCCATGCACCATTCTTCATGAGGGCCGTAGCACTGAATCTTCGATTTTTTTCATATCATCATACCTAGGTGCCCATGCTAAAGGTGTTGGCAGTAGAAGTTCATCGTGCCGATCGATTCTTGGCTGATGCTGAACACAACTTGATGGTCGGGTGTAGGGTGAATGCCCTTCTGGTGTGACCAGTCCTCGAAAGCGTTGTCGCTCGGCACCGTTGCCGTCCAGGAGCGAATACGCAAGGAAGCGCCGATCATCGTTGCCCTTGTGAATCGAGACCCAGCGGAGCCGCGTATTCTGGACATAGACAGGCACGGTTACATACTCGCAAAGCAGGTGCTTACCCAGACCAAGATTCGCAAATCGGTCGTCAGGCATGCCGGCACCGCTGTAGTTGTAATACTGAGAGACAACAAGCTTCCCCCAGCCCGAGAAAAAACTTGCGTCCTCAAAATAGAGGTCCCAACCATAGATTTCCGATTGCAACGGTGACGGCGGGACCGTTACCGGGTTTACGCTCAATGTTCCTCGCTTAAAAAGCAGAGTGCGACCATAAACGGAACCCACTTTGCCAAGCGATTCTTCCTTTGTGCGACACCCGAGCAAATGTCCTTCAGTTGATGCACACCACGCTTGGACTGCATCCGGTCGTGGCAGAATGACAATGGGCACCACGACTTCCCGGTCATAAACAGGATTGGCATCGTCAGGAAACAGACTTCTTGATCCCTTTATTACGGGGTCATATTCAGAACGATCTTTGTGGTAGTAACGTTTGCGTTTCAGTGATTGCGCGCCAATTTCTATACAGACGGTCTGCACGTATTCTGCAACCAGATCTCGATACGCGTCAGGCATTCCAACGAACGCCGAAAGATCAAGTGGTTCGTCGCGCCATGTGTCGCCAAGCTGCTCGGTGCGACGTTCTGGGTCTACAGTTGGAGGCAGCAGTTTGTATGAAAGATCGGCATCCTGATTCCGTTTAACCTCGACCGGAATTAACCCCGCAATCAATATCAGGCCGAACGAGCCAAGCAGGCCGAACGAGCCAAGCAGGCAGACTAGGCAAACGGCGACCCCTTCCAGACGTATAAACTTCTTGTGTACCATGCGGTTTGTCCTACAGACCTCAAAATATCCTTCTCGAGCCAAGGTAAAGGAGACATTGATTGTCGTTCTATATCTGGCTAAATCGCACTTTTTAAGTGACTTTTTAGCCAAATTGGATTCTTTCTTGTCGAAGCAGCCAAATCCATTTTGCAGGTCAACCCGCCCCTTGCGCCTCTGCGCCTTTGCGTTGAAACCCCGATCGCCTTATTCAATGGCGTCTAATTCAATCTAAAAATCTTCCCGGATTTCTGAACAAACTCATCGCGCTGGCGACTCATTCCGGCAGAGACCTGTCGGATCGATTGAGAACGAATCTGCATCGACGAAGCAGCCGGATCATGTCGCGAAGTCAAGTGCCGTGGCTTGTTAAGGTGTTGTATACTCACAACCCCTTTACTGCTGGCAATTTTCATGAGGCCAACGGCGTTTCGTTCTCCTACGTCGTCGGTATTTCACAACGCAGCAGCGTGGTGGCCATTGGCCTTATTTTCTTTGATCCAGTGCGTGGCTGGCTGGCGGACTTCAAATCCCTGGAAGACATTCGCAGGATTGACAGCGGCCGCTTTCCTGCCACTGATCCTGTTGAAAACCTTTGTGGCATTTATGGCGACACAGGTCGCGAATCGTTCACAATCGAGCAACGTGGCGTCACTGCTGGTGTTGTGTTCCTTGGCTTGTGCGAAGATGATCCAGTGCAACGCTGACGATAACACTCAAGCTCGTTCACTACTTCACCCACAATCATCGACGCATTCGCCCATAATCATCGACGCAAAATGCTGTCTATTCGCACACCGTATGCGGCCGTCGATGGTCCATTCAAAGTCAACACAACGCATGAATTATCTCCAGCAACTTGAGCCCCTGAACGAACTCAATCGCACGTTGCAGGCAAACGTGCATCCGCTGGACTGGACCAACCCGACTCCTGCTGGCCGATACAACCTTGTTGTGGTTGGCGCCGGAACAGCAGGACTTGTCACGGCCGCAGGTGCCGCAGGTCTTGGAGCGAAAGTCGCCCTCGTGGAACGCGGGTTGATGGGAGGTGATTGCCTGAACGTCGGCTGCGTGCCATCGAAGGCCATCATCAGTGCGGCGCGGCGAGCGACTGCGGTCCGTGATGCAAAGTCTTTTGGCGTCTATACAAATGATGCTCGAATTGACTTCGCTGAAATTATGCAACGCATGCGGCAATTGAGAGCGTCGATCAGTCCACATGATTCTGCAAGCCGATTCCGGGATCTCGGGATCGACGTCTTCTTCGGACAAGGAACATTTACCGGCAGCAATTCGCTTGACGTCAGCGGCCAGACTTTGAAATTCAAACGCGCCGTGATTGCCACAGGTGCTCGTGCGGCAGAACTTCCAATTCCCGGGCTGCAACAAACGGGTTATCTCACCAACGAAACATTGTTTTCACTGACGGAACTTCCTCCTCGACTGATCGTTATCGGAGGTGGTCCGATCGGCTGCGAGATGGCCCAGAGTTTCGCTCGACTGGGTTCGCGCGTGACGCTGATCGAACGCTCATCTCACATCATGCCGCGTGAAGAACGTGACGCCGCAGAGCTCGTGCAGTCGGAAATGATTCGCGATGGGGTTGAGTTCGTATTCGATTCTGAAGTTGCTCGAGTTGAAAAGCGTGGCTCAGAAAAAATCGTCGTCATTAGAAATGCTTGGCACGAACGAGAAATTACTGGAGACGAAATTCTTGTCGCAATTGGACGAAAACCCAATCTTGATGGTCTTGGACTGGAGGCAGTCGGAGTTGTATCTGATCCGTCGCGCGGAGTCGAAGTGAATGATTTTTTGCAGACAACGAATCCGAATATCTATGCGGCCGGAGATATTTGTTCGAAATACAAATTCACGCATGCCGCCGATTTTCTTGCCCGCATCGTCATACAAAACTCGCTGTTCATGGGTCGAGCAAAGGCGAGTCGACTCATCATTCCGTGGTGTACTTATACGTCGCCAGAAGTTGCACACGTTGGCATATCACCAAGTGAAGCGGCGGAACAGGGAGTCGAACTGACAATATTTACGCAGCCATTGACTGGCGTCGATCGCGCAATTTTGGACGGCGAAGACAACGGCTTTATGCGAGCCTACTGCCGCGAGGGAACAGACAAAATTCTGGGAGCAACAATCGTGGCCGCTCATGCCGGAGACTTGATCAGCGAAATTACCCTGGCGATCAAGCACAAAATTGGACTGAAAAACATCGCATCGACGATTCATCCCTATCCAACGCAGGCCGACGCCATTCGCAAACTTGGAGACCAATACAGTCGCTCGCGGCTGACGCCTTTCGTAAAATCTCTTTTCCAAAAATGGCTTGCATGGACGCGATGACGGCAAACCATCGACTTTAATTGTGGCTCGATTCCGGAAACTCAGCATAATCTGCGGAACCCGCACCGTTATTTCGGTGTTTGCGACAGACACTCGAGGC
>JAYVNW010000453.1:0-14501 GCA_043758225.1 Candidatus Kuenenia sp.
GGACCTCAGGACAGTACCGTTGAAGTGACGGTCGATGTTCAGGGAGATGCGTCTGAGGGCGAGATTGAGCTTCTGCAACAACAGGTCAAAACGGTTACAGTGCAGAATCGCCGCGAGCGAGTCTGGTTCGCCGACACGATGCCTCGCGGAGCACGGCAGCAGGGCGACTGGCAATTTGACGAAGCGACGATCGGCTCGCGCGGTCACACAGACGCCGTCAATGCCGGAGTGCATGCGCACGGGTTTGAGGCGGCCACGATTCCTTTCGAACTGCTCGCTGGCGAGAACCTGTTCGCGTATGTCTGGCTCGATCCCAATCAGATGCCCGAAACCGTAATGCTGAAATTCCACGACGGAAAGAACTGGGAACATCGCGTGTTCTGGGGCGCGGACAAAATCGGTGAAGGCACGCTCGGCACGCCGACTCGTCATCGGGCTGGCGACCTCCCCGAAGGCGGCAAACTCGTGCGACTTGAAGTGCCTGCGAGCGCCGTGGATCTTGAAGGGGGCAGCATCCATGGAGTCAGTTTCACGCTGTCCGGAGGCAAAGCCGTTTGGGGCACCTGTGGTTCACTGCCACCTGCCACAAAGCGAGTCACGGAATTGGTGGCAACTGAATCGTTTCTCTTGACCCAAAAAACTTCTCCCGACCTGGCGAAGTCACGGGAGGGCGAGGCTCCTGCCGAGCCACTGGATGAAGCAGCGCAGAAATTATCGCGCTGGTCCGGAAAATTCCCATTGAATAAAGACGGCTTTTACCGCGTCGTGCTGCGAAATCGACTGAAGTACGCCAACAGCCAGATGGATGAAGGCAAACTGATCGCGCTCCCCGACAATCCGCCGCAGATGGTGATTGAACGGCCCGCGAAGGATCTTGTCGTCGGCAAACCGGTCAACGTGCCCGTCTACATCAATGCGTACGATGACTTCGGTCTTGACGATGTTCTGATTTCCGTGGAGATGCCTGCATCGACCACATTTACTGGTCGCACTGTTCGTCATTTTGAGCCGCCCGTCCAAAGCGACAACGTTGTGGCGATGATCGACCTGGAAGCACTCGGCCTGCAGATGGACCAGACACTCCGCTACCGAGTCGAAGTGCGTGACACAAAGGGGCAGAATGTCACATCCGAAGATCGCACAATCCGTATGGCGAACGACAACAACGCCGTTGATCGCCAGATGGCTCAGCATCAGGAAAAGACGGAATCGGTTCAGGAACAGCTGCAACAACTGGTCCAGCAGCAGGCCGCTGTCGAAGCGAAAGCCGAGGAGCTGTCCGAGAAATATGAAGAGCTGACCGAAACCATTGAGCAGGCTCAGGCGGAAGCGGCGGCCAAAGCGGAAGAAGCCGCCGTGCCGAATCAGCCCGCGCCTGAACCCAGGCCAATCACGCTCGACGCGGAATCCCAGCAGCAGCTGCAGGCACTGCAGGCGGAACTGGCCCAGGTCGCTCCGATGGAAGAAAAGGCGGCACAGCTGAGTAAAGAAGTCGCGGCTGAACTCAAACAACTGGCGGATCAGTCCAACAATCTGGAGATGCTGCCGCAGGAAGTTTCCGAACAACTTCAGGGAATTCAGGAAGCGTTCGAGCAACTGGCTGTCCAGCCGATCGAAGAGTTGAAGAACATGGTTAACCAGGCCGCTCAGCCAGCCAGCAAAGATCCGCAGTTGCCGGAAATTCAGGAGCAGGCGGAATCGGTGCAACAGTCACTCGAAGACCTGCAGGCAAGACTGGAAGCCGTTGCTCAGGCGCAGGAGACCAGCCAGGAAAACGTCGAACAGGCTGTCGCCGAACTGAAACAGGATATAATAGAGCAGAACGCCGAAATCGTCAGGCGTGAGCTGACAGAGTTACGCCACGCCGTGGCCGAAATGCGTGAACAACTCGCCGAAGTGGGCGATACACAGGAATTATTGATGTCCGACGCTGCGAAGGACTTGTCTGATCCTGTGTTCGAAAAACTTGCCGAGGCCCAGGAGCAACTGGAAGCAAAAGCAGATCCTGTTCTTGACGATGCCGCGGAACTGCTGCAGGGTGAGGAACTGGCACAAGTTCGAGCGGAAGGAGACGCCAATCAGAATAGTCCGCGACCGCCTCTGCAGCCAGCGCTGGCTGAACTGCAGAATCAACCAGCCAATGAGCCTGGTGCCGAACCAAACCAGCCGGAACAAGGCCAGCCAGAGCCCGGCCAACCGGAACTAACCCCGCCAGCACGTCCGGAGCGACAGCAGCTGCAATCTGAGCAAGCCGAACTCGCACAGGAAATCGCCAACGCGGAAGAGGCACTGGCTGCGGATCAGGTCATTCTGGACAGCCTGATTGAAGATCTTGCTTCACAGTTGCCGGAAGAGGCACTCGGCCAGATGACACTGGAACAGGCGGCTCAACTGCAGGAACTGATGAAAGCCGAAACGACGCAGGAAGCTCTCGAAATGTTCCGTCGCCTTGAGAAGATGCTCGCTCAACCTGATCAGAAACATCAGCCAGCCAATCAGCCACCGACTCCGAGCAAGACATCTCCTCCACCGGATCTGACTCAAATCGGGGCGGTGGATGCGGTCGTCCTGGAATTGAAGGACTTCGATCTGAACGCGCGAACGGTCATCATGAAAATGCAGCCCCGCGAACGCGAAGATTTGCTTCAGGGATTGAAAGAGGATGGCCCGGAAGGTTATCGAAAATTCATTCGTGACTATTTCCGGCGGCTGACGAAAGTTCAGGGTGGAAAACAGTAATCCATGGAAACCTTTCTTAAATCCATCGGCATCACAGACGAGGTCATGCAGCATCTCGACAAGGCTCAGCTTGCGTTTCAGCGTCCAGCCGTGTTGTGGATTGGATTGCTGCTACTGATCCCGGCCGGTTATTTCATCTACACGCGGCAACGAGACAACCTGAGTTCGCTGTCGCAAAAGGTTCGAATCGCGCTGACGATGACTCGAGTGTTCATCCTGGCGATTCTGATCGCGATCCTGGCAGGGCCTTACCTGAAGATCGACCATCAGATCACCAAACGCCCCATCGTTGCCATTCTGCTCGATGAATCACAAAGCATGAAACTTCCTGCGGGTCCCTATGCCTCAGACGAAGAATTGCTTGCCGTTGCGACAGCCGAAGGGCACGAAATGAAAGACGGCGTCTTAGCGCCGGAGATCAAACAGCAGCTTATCGATCACTCTCGATCGGTGGTGGCTCAGTCGCTGTTGCGGCACGCGGAAGAAACCTTGTTGAATCCGTTGAGCAGGGACCATGACATTCGCTTCTATCGATTTGCCCGAATTCCCATAGGCTACGCGCCAGGCGGCATTGAGGAAAAGCCGGCGGAAGCTGAAATCAACGCGGACACGGCATCGTATCTGGGTGATGCTGTGCGGCATGTTCTCAATGAAGCCGCTGGTCAGCAGGTGACGGCGATGCTGATTCTTTCCGACGGGCAAAACACCGGCGGCGAGTCTCCGGCTCAGGCTGCACGGGCTGCATCGGAAGTTGGTGCGAAAATCTTCGCGGCGCCTCTCGGTTCCGTCGAACGACAGCCGGACGTGTCGATTGTGGATGTCTACACTTCGGGCCTGGTTGCGATCGGTGACACGGTGTCGGTGCATGTTACTGTTGAATCACACGGCTTTGACGGTCGTCCGATCACAGTGCAGTTGAAGGACGGTGACGAAGTCATTGCGACACAGGAAGTCGCCGTGCGGGATGCCGAACACCAGCATGTGGAACTCACGTTTGAAGCCGAGAAAGCCGGGCCTCGATACTTGACCGTGAACATTCCACCCCAGCCCGAAGAAGTCGAACAGCTGCGAGCCAACAACGCGGACTCGGCCCTCGTCCGCATCAGCGAAGAGAAGATCCGGGTCCTGCTGATCGACGGATCGCCTCGCTGGGATTTTCGATTCCTCAAGAACGCCATTCGACGTGACAACGGCCTCGCGGGACGCAGCGAAGATCTGCCGGATGTGATTGTCGAAACCGAATGGCGACGATTGCCCGAAGACCAGCGAGCCGGCAAGCTGCCGCAGTCGGTCGATGAGTTTGCCGAGTACCACACGATTATTCTTGGCGATGTCTCGCCCGCGCTGCTGACCGCCGATATGGTCGATATGATTTCCCGGGCCGTTCGCGATCGAGGCGTGGGATTGATTATAGAAGCGGGCACTCAGTCGATGCCGCATCGCTTTGACGCAAAGCTGCAGGAGCTGCTTCCCGTTCGCATGCAACCGACAACCGCCGGCTTTGAGGCTCCGGCCTACGAGCCCTACGAAATTCAGGTCACCGCTGACGGGCTGGTGCATGAAACGATGCGGCTGTACGACGACCCTGGTCGCAACAATCGAGTTTGGGGCACAATGCCGCCATACTATTGGTGCGCCGCCGCCGAACAACTGGCCCCCGCCGCAACGGTGCTGGCCTGGAACTCGCAACTCGAAGGACGTTTTGGCAAGACGCCGCTCATCGCGTACCACTACGCCGGGGATGGCAAGGTCATGTTTATCGGAACGGATTCCACTTGGACGTGGCGTCAGAATGTCGGTGACCGATTCTTCTATAAGTTCTGGGGCCAGGCTATTCGCTTCGTCAGCAGACGTGACGAATCCAGAGGCAACAAGAGCTTCATTGAAGTCCGCCCCGTGCGTGCCCAGCCCGGCGAGACAGCTCATATCGAACTCATGGCGTTCGACAACGAGGGAAAACCGATGACGACACCAACTCGCGAAATCGCGGTGCTGGTTCCGGGCTCGCGCGAGACAATCGAACTGACGGCGGACAAATCAAAGGAAGGGCTCTACACGGGAACCTTCATTCCCAAACAGCCGGGAGTTCATCGTCTGGCTTATCAACCACCGGATGGTGACGTGCCACTCGAAGCGACGATGCAGGTCCTGACCGCTCCGGAAGAATATCGTCACCCCAACGTGAATCGACCGACGCTCGAGTTGCTCGCCAGCGCGACGGGCGGGGCGGTGCTCAAACTTTCAGAACTTGACACGATCGCCGACAAAATAAAAGGCAAGACCGAGCTAACCCCGCTGCATCGCGAAGCGACGCTGTGGGACAACTGGTTGACTCTGACACTGCTGATTTGTGTGTATTCACTGGATGTTGGTATTCGAAGAGTCATGGGATTGGTTTAACACAGTCGCCGAACACTCTGTGGTTGGTCGCGGCGCCAGATGAACGACGGAGTGTTCGGCGACTGTAAATTCAAAACGGAAAGTTCGGCTGATGCAATTCCTGCGAAATACCACGATCATCTGGCTGACGATCGCCATCAGCGTCACCGCCATCGCTGGACATGCCCGCGCGCAGGAAAGCAAATCCACTTCCGCCGAAATCCTCACCAACGAAGCTATTATCGAAGCCGTGACGAAGTCCGTCGATCGATCACTGGAATACATGGCAAAGCAACAGCGGCCCGATGGCGCCTGGGACGGCAACAATGCTCCAAACGCTCTGGCACTGCTGTCGTTCATGGGACGCGGACACGTTCCCGGTCGGGGGCCGTATCGCGATGTACTGGAAAAGGGAAAGCGTTTTATTCTGCGAACGCAAAACACCGATGGTGTTTTCGTGCCACAGCGAAATGCCGGGGCGGGGCCGATGTATCAGCAGGGACTCGCGACACTGGCTCTGGCCGAAATGTACGGCATGGATCCGGATCCCGAACTGGAAGCCGCTCTGCGAAAGGCCGTTGACCTGCTCATCCGCTGTCAGTCCGACAAGGGCGGATGGCGCTATCAGCCGTCAAAATCTGACGAAGATCTGAGCGTCACCGTAATGCAGATTGTGGCCTTACGAGCCGCAAACAATGCGGAAATCCCGGTGCCCGCCGAGACCATTGACAAAGCGGTCGCCTATGTGAAATCCTGTGCCGATCCTCAGGGCGGATACGGATATCAAGGGCCAGGCCGCAAGCCGCCAACAACTGCCGCCGGGACCCTTTCACTGCAGCTGCTGGGGCATCACGAAGACGAATCGATCCCCGGAGCTCTCGACTACATGGCAACGATGCCGGTCGAATGGAACAACGGCGGCGGGCTGGATTACTACTTCTACTTCCATTATTACGCGATGCAAGCCAACTATCAGGCTGGTGGCAAGCATTGGGCCAACTGGCATCCGCGCGTCCGTGAATTATTTCTCCAGAAACAAAACTCCGACGGCAGCTGGGATGTGCCCGGCGGTGGAGAATCAGAAGGCGTCGTCGGCCCCAACAGGATTTACTGGACGAGCATGTCTACGCTGGTCCTTGAAGTCTACATGCACTTTCTGCCCGCGTATCAGCGGTAGATCAGGGCTGCGATGGAACGTGTATGTTAGAGTATCAGCATCTCATAGCCCGTTTATTCGCAGGAATGCTACGGAGGTTGTGTCCCATAAACTCATCCAAATCAGCGTGGACGATCGTGGCGTGGGCTTTCGTCATCCCGGTCGGGATATTTGCCGCCAATGACAAGGAACCTTCAGATTTTGAAGCTTACGTGCTGCCGTTGTTGCAGGCCAAATGTGTGAAGTGTCACGGAGCGACGAATCCCAAGGGCGAGTTGAATCTGGCTTCGATCTCGGGACTTCGACGCGGCGGTGAATCCGGCAGCGTCATAAAGCCTGGCAGCGCTAAAGAAAGTGCGTTGTTTGAAAAGCTGACTTCCGGTGAAATGCCTCCGGATGAAGCGGATGCATTGACGGCTGAGCAGATTGAAGTCGTCAGAGCGTGGATCGACTCAGGAGCGAAATCCGCTGGCGACTCGGGCAATCCGTCGAAGTCAGTGAACCTGGTGACACAGCACGACGTCATTCCGATTTTTCTTCGAAGGTGCATCGTGTGTCATGGCGCTCATCGCCAGGAGGGTGGACTTGATCTGCGGGGTCGCGAAACGATGCTGCGCGGCGGGAAATCCGGATCAGCTCTCGTGCTGAAGGACCCAGAGCATAGTCTTTTACTGCAACGGATTCGAGCAGGTGAGATGCCGCCTGCCGACAGGCTTGTCGAAGCAAGCGTCAAACCAGTTGAGCCTTCCGAACTGGATACGCTCACAAACTGGATTTCCGCTGGTGCGCCGGTGGTTGATTCGGGCGGGGACACGATCGGCGATGCTGTCCGCGGTCTTGAATCATCTGATCCTGGCAATTCCACCGACGCAGATACAACAGACGGCCGGCGCGATTTCTGGTCATTCAAGCCACCGCAGGCAGTCGCAATTCCGAACGTGCGCAACAGGGAGCGAGTCCGTAATCCGATCGACGCATTTGTGTTGAAGAAGCTCGAAGAACAGCAGCTTTCGTTCGCGCAGGAGGCTGATAAGGAGACCTTGCTTCGTCGAGTCACCTTCGACCTGACGGGTCTGCCACCCACGCCGGACGAGATCAACGCGTTTATCGCTGACGAGTCGACGGAATCCTATTCAACAGTTGTCGATCGACTGCTTCAGTCACCGCACTATGGCGAACGAATGGCTCGAAGTTGGCTGGATCTGGCTGGCTACGCGGATTCGGAAGGCAAACGCGAACAGGATTTGCCTCGAAGGCACGCCTGGCGGTTCCGCGACTACGTGATTCGGTCGATGAATGCGGACAAGCCCTATGACCGCTTTCTTCTTGAGCAACTGGCGGGCGATGAAATTGCAGACTACGAACACGCCAGTGTCATCACAGACGAAATCTATGACAACCTGGTGGCCACCGGGTTTCTGCGAATGGCTCCGGATCCAACATGGGCCAACATCACCAGCTACCTCAACGATCGCATCGACGTGATGGCTGACGAAATGGATATTTTTGGATCGGGAGTCATGGGACTCACCTTCAAGTGTGCTCGCTGCCACAGTCACAAGTTCGATCCAATCTCTCAGCGTGATTACTATCAACTGGTTGACATCTTCAAAGGCGCGATGGATGAGCATGATTGGCTGAAGCCAGATATCAAACCAGGCATTGGCCCTGTCAGTTCGGACACAGTGCCGCCTCGGTTGTTGCCATTCGTAACGACTGCGGAACGGACGGCCTGGGAGGAAAACGACGCGAGAATTACAGAAGCCATCAAGAGTATTCCCGCTGATCAGGATCAGGCAGCGGCGGAACAGATGCGACAAAAGCTCGCCGCCGAACGCAGTCCGGTGCCGATGATCCATGCGTTGTGGGATCGCGGCCAGCCATCGCCGACGTATCTCTACAGGCGAGGCGATCCGATGAATTCCGGGCCGATTGTTCACGCGGATGTGCCAGCGTTTCTGAAAGGTCAGACGGAAGCTTTCGAAGTAAAACCGCCATGGCCCGATGCGAAATCGACCGGGCGACGACTTGCATTTGCGAAGTGGTTGATTCAGCCCAGTCATCCACTGACTGCGAGAGTCGCCATCAATCGCATCTGGAAGCAACACTTTGGCAAAGGCATCGTTGCGTCGCTCGGCAACTTTGGTCATGCAGGGGATCTGCCGACGCATCCGGAACTGCTCGACTGGTTGGCACTTGAATTCACCAACAGTGGCTGGAGCATGAAGGCAATGCATCGCCTGATGGTGATGAGTGCCACATATAGACAACTATCCGTCGCGACGCCTGAGCAACTGCAACGCGATCCGGACAATATACTGTATTCTCGAATGCCGATGACCCGACTGGACGCGGAATCGATCTACGACGCAATGCTCAGCGTTTCCGGACAACTCGATTCAACTCCTTTCGGACCGGCAGATGAAATCGACGTCCGCGCTGACGGACTGGTTACGCCCCGGCGAACGCCCGCTGGATGGCGTCGACTGATCTATGTGAGCCAGCAGCGCAAGCATATCGTGACTCATCGCGAGAATTTCGATTTCCCTCAAATGAATCCCAACTGCCTGGATCGCCGAGATTCACTGGTTGCTCCCCAGGCTCTGCATATGATGAACAACGGCATGGTTCGGCAGCTTGCCGAGGCGCTGGCCAGACAAGTCGTCAAGGCAGCCGGAGATGACTTCGAAAGGCAGGTTGAGCTTGTAAGTCTTTACGTAACCGGCAAGCCACTGTCGCCGCTCGAAAAGCAAATCAGCCTCGAAGCGATGCAGGCTTTTGTTGCTGAATGGACAACACAAGAATCACAGTCAAAGAGCACAAGTTCAACGGACATCGCGGCAGTGAGAATCAAAGCGTTGACCGAGTACTGTCATGCGGTGTTGAACTCGGCGGCGTTTTTATTTGTTGATTAGCAATAGGCGACAATAAAACGAATTCAAAGACACATTATGTTTACCGAATCTCATGATCGTCGATCTTTTTTCAGCAACTGCGCCACGGGACTCGGTGGTGCGGCACTGTTGTCGTTATGCAATTCAACAGATCCGCTGTCGAGCGCCTTGGGAAGCGACAACGATGTCGCTTCATTTGCCAATCTTCGAGCCCGTGCATCCCATTTTCAGCCTAAGGCAAAGTCCGTCATTCAGCTTTTTATGAACGGTGGCCCCAGCCAGATGGATTTGTTCGATCCGAAACCGATGCTTGAGAAGCATCATGGAGAAGCGTATTTCGGCAAGATCGCCGGTGAAGTTGAGAACCCTCAGGCCGCTGGTGCGTTGATGCGAAGTCCATTTCGATTTGCACAGCGCGGGAACTCCGGTATGTGGATCTCGGACATCATGCCACATCTGGCGAAGCAGGCCGACAGTGTGGCCATGATTCGTTCGATGTATACGACGAATCTGACTCACGAACCTGCTGTCTACTTTGTTCAATCCGGCAAGACAGGTCCGGGACGTCCTACTCTCGGCTCATGGGTTGTGTATGGTCTTGGAAGCGAATCACAGAATTTGCCTGCTTATGTGGTCCTCGATGATCCGCTGGGACTGCCGGTGAATGGCACAGAAAACTGGCAATCCGGATTTCTGTCACCGATGTTTCAAGGGACGAGGTTACGGTCAACCGGTGCTCCAGTGTTGAATCTGCAGGCTGATTTCGATCGCCCGCGAAAGGTAGGAGAACTTCAACGTGAACTGATTGCGAGGCTCGATCAAACCCACCTGCAGCGACATTCGCACCAGTCGATTCTGGCCGCGCGGACTGCCAGTTATGAACTCGCCGCGCGCATGCAGTTGGCGGCCAGCGATGCGACTGACATTTCGAAGGAGACCAAAGACACTCAGGAACTGTACGGCATTGGTAAAGAACCGACAGATTCGTATGGCCGTCGCTGCCTGATTGCTCGGCGCATGGTGGAACGAGGCGTGCGCTTCGTTCAGCTCTATATCAATCAACATATCTGGGACAATCATACAGAACTCGCATCTGGACTAAAGAATTGCTGCGACCGAACCGACCTGCCATTCGCCGCACTGCTTCAGGATCTGAAACGAACGGGACTCTTCGAAAGCACGCTCGTCGTATGGGGCGGCGAATTCGGACGTCTGCCGATAGCTCAATTGCCCGCTGACAAAGACGAACGTCACGCAGGACGAGATCACAACAAGAATGCGTTCACTTGCCTCTTTGCCGGTGCCGGAATCAAAGCCGGTACCGTGTTCGGAGTGACGGACGAACTCGGCTTTTCCGCAACTGAAGACCGAGTGAGCGTCCATGATTGGCACGCGACGATTCTGCATCTTTTGGGCATCGATCACGAGCGACTGTTTGTCATGGAGAGCGGGCTACGTGAAAAACTCACTGGCGTAGAAAAAGCGAATGTTGTTCAAGGAATCCTGGGATAGTCAGGGGCATAAACATGAGTGATGGGATGCGGGTCGATGCGAACGGAAATCGCACGGATTTCATTTTGCGACGGAATCCGACGGGAATGAAACATGCTTGATGCACAGCAGAAAGATTCCGCGCCGACAACTCTGCGGGATCTGACTCCATCGCAGTGGAAGTCAGGTCTGGCCGCATGGTCAGGATGGCTGTTTGATGGTCTCGATATGCATTTGTATGTGCTCGTCGCCGCTCCATTTGTCGCCGAACTTTTGCGAATCAAAGAGTCGTCAGATCCGGCAGTCGGATATTACAGCTCCTGGATTCAGGCGGCTTTCCTGGTGGGCTGGGCATTGGGAGGCGGAGCATTCGGCTATCTTGCGGATCGACTGGGACGCAGTCGCACTCTGTCGTTGACAATCCTGACATATGCCTGCTTCACAGGTCTGTCGTATTTTGCTCAGGAGTGGTGGCACCTGCTGATCTTTCGATTTCTGGCGGCATTGGGAATCGGAGGCGAATGGGCCGTTGGCGCGTCCATGATTTCTGAGACGTGGCCGAAACGCTGGCGTCCGTGGATGGCTGCGATTTTGCAAACTGGCGTCAACCTGGGAATCATGCTGGCTGGTCTTGCCAATTTTCTTTTGGCTCCATATCCCAAAAGAACAATTTTTCTGGTTGGTGTGCTACCGGCGCTGTTGGTGTTGTGGATTCGAAAGGCGGTTCCGGAATCGGAAGAATGGCAGCAGGCTCAGCAAAGCAAGTCGGCTGATCAGGTGCGCTTCACTGATCTGTTTCGTGGCTCCATTCGCCGCACGACAGTTCTCACAATGTCCTTATGTGCGTTGGCATTGACGGCGCATTGGGCGTTTCTCTTCTGGCACCTTCAACATTTGCGAGGCGTTCCTGAATACCGAACGCTGAGCCCGGAAATCAAGTCGCAGTTGATTTCTCAGGCAGTTTGGTTCGTCATGCTCAGTTCCATCGCGGGAAATTTTTTTGCAGCGATGATCGCCAGATTGATGACGTTCAGAGTCGCCATCATGCTGCTGTGCTGCGCGTATTCGGCATCGATGTGTGCCACGTATGCCACGCCAATTTCTGCCCGATGGCTCTGGTTCGGATTTATTGCCATTGGACTTTGTCAGGGCGTTTTTGCACTGTTTACCATGTACCTGCCGCCACTGTTTCCAACGCTGCTGCGAACTTCTGGCGCAGGCTTTTGCTTCAATATCGGACGCATTGCAGCGGCGGCTGGGACGGTTTTATTTGGTCTTGTTTCCAAAGTCGGGGATCACCAGCGGGCTTTGTTTTACGCCGGACTGTTATTTCTTCCCGCCGCCCTTCTGGCCTGGATGCTTCCGACAAAAACAGCGGACGATGCGCCATCAGACAACGTCTGAGGGAGTTTTGAAATTGAACACGAAAGCGATCTCATAAGATGGTACCACAGTCTTACCCTCTCATTGGCTATCGGGCTGTTCCGAACTTTGCCGTACCGCCACATTGCTGGAAATGGGCGGAAGTCTCGGCGATTGCGGTCGATTCGAAAGATCGCCTGTTTGTCTTCAGTCGCAGCGAACATCCAGTGATGATCTTTGATCGCGACGGAACATTTATCACGTCGTGGGGTGAAGGTGTTTTCGCAAGGCCGCATGGAATCACGATTGGCCCCGACGACACTGTTTACTGCACGGATGATCTCGATCATACGGTCCGTCGATTCACTCCGGACGGTCGCTGGCTTTCGACGCTGGGAACAAGCGGAAAGCCATCGGACACCGGGGCCACCTGTGTGGACTATCGAAGCATCCTCCGCGCTGGTCCGCCATTTCACTTTCCAACAAACTCCGCCTTGTCACCGAGCGGCGACCTTTATGTTTCGGATGGCTACGGAAACGCTCGCATCCACCGGTTCAATGCCGATGGCACGCTGATTTCTTCGTGGGGTGAACCGGGAAACGGTGCGGGGCAGTTTCATGTTCCGCATGGGATTGCCGTTGATTCGCAGGGAGTTGTCTGGGTCGCGGATCGGGAGAACAGTCGCTTGCAACGCTTCACGCCGGACGGTCGATTCATTGACCAGATAACGGAAATCGCTCGACCATGTCAGATCGCTTTTGATTATGATGACAACCTCTATATTGCTGAACTGGGATATCGATCGGGAATGTGGCCAGGTGTTGATCCACCTGCTCCCGATGCCACTGGAGGCCGCATTAGCGTCTTCGATCGACATGGCGCACTGATCAATCGTTGGGGAGGTGGAGCGAACCCAACGGCTCCCGGCGATTTTTTTGCACCCCACGACATCGCCATCGATTCCACTGGTGACGTCTACGTGGCGGAAGTTGTCTGGTCCGCCGGAGCAAACCGCGGACACGTTTCACCTGATTGTCACACACTGCAGAAGTTTGAGAGATCCAGATAGTCGCCTTTCGCTCCGCGAAAGGCGACACTTGAACAACATTTATGAAAGGCCGCAACAATGCGAGCTTTGAGATTCTATGGCTTCGGCGACATGCGTCTAGAGAATATTGAACCACCGCAAATCAAGCCGAGGCACGTGCTTGTTGAACCATTGTGTGTTCAGCCAAGTGTCACGGAAGCCCAGCTGGCGTTCGGAATCCGGACGTTGGCCTTTGATCGCGTCGGAAAGCGACTCGCCGAATCCGCTCCGCTGCAGCTTTTCGGGCACGAGTTCTGTGCCAGAATCATCGAAGTGGGCGAAGGAGTCGATCGGTTTCATGTCGGCGACCGCGTCGCAGCGCGCGCGAAACTTCCCTGCGAAAACTGCACGCTCTGTTTATCTGGTCGCAGTACGCTCTGTCGCAGAGGTCCTGTGATTGGATTTGATCTGCCCGGCTGCTTCAGCGAAATTGCCATTTTGCCGGAAATTTCCCTCGTGAAAGTGGATGACAGAATCTCCGACAGTGAGGCTGCCTGTCTGCAATCTCTAAGCGACAGTGTTGCGGCCGTCGAAACCGCTCAGATTCAAATTGGAGACTCGGTCGCCATCTTCGGACAGGGCAGCATGGGACTTGAGTGTCTGCAGATCGCTCGAATTAGCGGAGCGGGTCAGATTATTACGGTCGATGTCCGAAAGGAATCCTGCGATATGTCCCGTCAACTCGGCGCAGGTCATTCGCTCAATGCAACAGAGTGCGATGTCGTCGAAGCGATCAAAGACCTGACCGAAGGCGTCGGAGTCGATGTCGTATTTGAATGCGCTGGAGGCAGTCCTAAACAGGGAATGGCAGGAATCGCAACCGTTCGACAGGCGATGGATTCCGTACGGTCCGGAGGAAAAATCATTGGCGTCTCATGGTTCGGTCAGCCGTTTGAAGTGGACATCGACCTTCTGCGTGAGCGAAGTTTGCGATACCTGTTTCCGGACATTAGTACTCAGGCTCATCTTCAGCACACGGTGCATCTGGCGGCATCCGGTCGCGTTCGCCTGAAGGAGACAATTACGCATCAGCTCGAAGGACTGGATTCCGTCGCACAAGCCTTTGAAATTACGGCCAACAAATCTAAATACCAGGCGATCAATCCAGCGCAGGTTTTCATCCGCCGATCCTGATTTATTCCCGACACCCTCTGCGGTGCCTCGTTGTTTTTTGTATGGGTGCAATCGTTGGCATGGTTCATGTTTTGCCGCATGACAGGTTTAAGCGTGGCGATGGTCATCAGTGCACTCACTTGTCGGGTTTGTTCAGCGTTTCCAGGAGTCCGATAACGACCCACGCTGTGCCCCAATTTTGGCAAATTTCGTCGCGCGCTGACAGTCGTTCTGGTTCGGTTGACTTTGTGACGTTCTTCGATGGCGTCAGCCAGGAAC
>JAYVNW010000454.1:0-3298 GCA_043758225.1 Candidatus Kuenenia sp.
CGCGGAGTCTATCGGCGCATCTTGAACCGAAAAAGTGACTTGCAAATTTTGACTGGCGAGTGCGTTACGTTAGTGGCCTGATTGTTTCCCCACTCGCGACAAATCAGCGGATTAACACGCCCCGCTCGCCTGAAGTTTAACTCTTGCCGATCAATACCCTGCTGGTTGACCATATTTTCTCGGGTCGCTGCCGCCTTTGATCTTAGCGGTATCGAGCGAAGCACTTTGGGTTGCCGCGAGTGCGGAGGCTCGCTTGGTGGTATGGCCCCTGGCGTGTAATGATGTGGAAGCTGTTTCGTAGATCGCGGGTTCAAGGAGCAGTTCATCAGGTGACCACTGATGATGAAAACGTGGTGCCGAAACCGATTGCTGCGCGGCCATTTCAAATACCGTGTGATTGAGAATGTTCTGTAACGTGGCCGTAATGATTCTTGGTCCGCCGGATGCGCCGCAGGCGTAGGTGGCTTTGCCATCTTTGATGAGGATCGTTGGCGTCATGCTGCTGAGAGGTCTCTTGCCGGGCGCGACAGCGTTGGCTGCACTTTGAATCAAGCCGAATGCGTTAGGCTTGCCTGGATTGGCGGTGAAGTCGTCCATTTGATTGTTGAGCAGAATGCCGAATTCCGGGACAACGACAAAACTGCCGAATGTCAGATTGATGGTTTCAGTACACGCGACGGCATTGCCTGCTTGATCGATCACAGAAAAATGGCTGGTCCCACCATCGTCTTTGGCGAAGAAACGACCGTAGTCTTTCATGGGCTTCGTCTTCTGCAGATCAATGTGGTCGGCGATCTGTGCGGCGTATTGGGGGTTGAGCAATTTCGCGACGGGAACTTCAACAAAGTCGGTGTCGCCCAGAAATTCCGCTCGATCAGCGAAGGCGTGCTTGAGCGATTCGGTCACCACATGAATATAATCCGGACTGTTGTGACCAAGCGACTGCAGGGAAACGTGCTGTTTTTTTTCCCAGGCCTCAAGTGACTGCAACGACTGCAGCAACGCGATGCCGCCACTGGATGGCGGTGGCATGGAGATCAGTTGCTGTCCATGAAAGTTGGCTTGCAGGCCGTCGCGTTCGGTTGGAGTGTATGATTGGAGGTCGGCAAGTTGCATTTTTCCTGATTCATTTGTCACGGTCGTACAAATCGCAGAGGCAACATCGCCTTGATAAAACCCTGCGGATCCATGTGTGGCGATGCGTTCCAGAGCCGACAGTTGCGGTGAATGAAATCGATCGCCGAGTTTCCATTTCACGCCATTGTTCAAATATCCTTTGAGCAGAAGAACAAAGTGGGAATCATAGTCTTTGTGAGTTCGAATCTTATGGAGCGTGGAAGCCTGCACTTCGATGTCGTGCTCATCAATGGCAACGCCGTTGCGACACAAATCAATCGCTGGCTGCACTAGCTTAGCGAGCGGAAGTGTGCCATATTTTTCTGCGGCGTAACACAGGCCAGCAACATTCCCCGGCACGCCGACCGCCAAGCCACCACGCACGCTGACTGGTTCTGCTTTTTCCGCGTCTGCGGCATCGCCGTAGTCGCTGGCGGAAGTATCTGCGGGGGCTCGTTCGCGGTAATCCAGTGCAACAGAGCGTTGAGTTTTTGCGTCCCAGATCACCATGAAGCCGCCACCACCGATTCCGCAACTGGCAGGCCGCACGACGGACAGTGCAAACGACGTGGCAACTGCGGCATCGACGACGTTGCCGCCTTCCCGAAGTATTCGGGCTCCGGCTTCGCTGGCTGCGGAGTGATCGGCAGCCACAACGCCATGCTGATATATCGGAGTCTCTGATGTCGCATCGTCGGCTGCGACCGTCGCAGCGCCTGCGGCAACTAAAAGGCAAGATGCAACGACTGAAACGAATGATGCAAGGATGTTGGTAAAGCCCATGAAGATTTCCTGATCAGAAAGATTCAGGACGGGTCCGGAGACCCGTCCTACGAAAAATATCCGTCCAATGCGTCAGTCCCTCACTGACAGGCTTGTGCCATCTTTGAACGGATACGGTGCGGGTACGTCGGGCGTAAATCGATGCATCGTCATCCACGCAAATCTTGTTTCATCTGAATTCGAAGGGTCTGGATCAGGCAATGCCACACCATCGGCTTCCGCATGCAGTGTTCGAACGACAGCGACTTTTTGGGCAGCAGGAGGAACTAAATCATAGTCAGTTCCTCTGGTCTGAAGAATCCAGGTGTTGTCTCGAAAGCCTGCAACTAACCGATCGTGTGCTGACTCGACGAGGCGTTTTTTGTCAACTTCACTGAGGGCCCTATCCGCGCCGATTGTTTTTGTCAACTTCTGTGTCTCAGACACATCGAAACTGACCCATCCGTAGGGCGGCAGGAATGTTTCGAGTTTGCAGTGCGAAGGTGATGGCTTTGGAAACGGATTGAATCCGTACGTCACGCGAGTCGGCAACGACATCACTCGACCCATCGCGGCGCAGAAACCGTGATAGTCGCTGCAATGACCGGTCCGCTGCTCGATCGCATGGATTGAACTGGCTTTGAGTGAGGACTTGTTGTGGTTGTAGGTGAAACTCTTGTCAGCAAAATTCATGACTGCTTCCATGTCCTGCAATGGGTTTCGTCGTTCAGGAAGAATTTCCCCCAGCAAAGTTTCGAAGCGTGCGTCTGTCACCACAGCCTGCTGTTCGCTGCTGAGATACGGTTTGAATGTTTCCGGCCAGTTGGCAGGTGTTTGTACTTGTGCGGCATCCAGATTCCAATGCAATTCGTGCGTTTGGATCGTTAGTCGATGGCGGATCATTATCGCGCCCAGTGGTTCTTTAAATTCGAAATATGCGAAAGTATTTCCGAAGACAGATTCAATGCCGACGTGCGGTTGGACGTCAACCGGAAATGTTTCAAATTGAGAGAGTCGAACATTCTGAGCGGTGTCACTTGGTGGAATCGGCACCCAGATTCGCAGCGTCTTCGTCTTGTACGGGGCGGTGACTACAAATACCAACTCTCCGTCCCAAACAACCGGATTTGACTTGTCAGCAGAGTATGGCTGATTGGCGTCGACAGCATCGCTTGCATACATGGGTGTGATCGATGCAAACAACAAGGCTGTAGCCAAAGCCACGAATGTTTGTATGAATATAAAGTAGATACTACGAATCATGTCAGTACTTCCCGCTGGCCAGTTTCTGCGTATATTAGACGGTGGTAACGAAACCAAAACCCGATTCATGACCGTTCTTCCACAACGGGATTGAGCAAAAACGCGGATTCCGTTAGATATTACGGCAGAAAGTCGTCATAGTCACGCCGTAGGCGAC